>DATBVZ010000504.1:0-4446 GCA_036515095.1 Cyclobacteriaceae bacterium
TCAGCAGGAAGGTATTGGTTGTGCGGGAAGCGGGAGGCGGTTATCAGTTACTGTCGATGATCTTACATATCGAATTGAAAATATCGTCAATTTCACCAATTCCGTATACGCTATGAAGCCGGCCTTGTTTTTCGTAGTATGGAAGTACCTGAATGGTCTTGGAAAAATATTCCGTTATCCGTTTGTTGAGTTTGTCCACTGCATCATCAGGACGATTTTCAATGTCCTTTCGTCTGGCTATGCGCTTACGGACCTCTTCTTCCGTCACATCCAGTGCCACGACGCAATTGATGTTCATGTTGTTCGATTCCATGAATTCATCCAGCGCCTCAGCCTGAGCTATGGTGCGGGGAAATCCGTCAAAGAGGAAGCCACTGGCATCGGGATTCTTTTCAAGCTCTTCTTTCAGCATAGCAATCGTGATTTCGTCGGGAACAAGTGCTCCGCTGCTCATGATTTCGTTTACGCGCTTGCCCAATGGTGTTTTATTTTTTGTGTGCCAGCGAAATAAGTCGCCCGTTGAAATATGGACCAGCCCGTATTTCTTTAACAACGTTTCGCTTTGTGTGCCCTTGCCGGCGCCTGGGGGGCCGAAAATGATCATATTCAACATGCCTGATCTGTTATTATGTGCTGATTAAGGGAGCGGGCGCGCTGCAAACCGGCTCAACTGTTCACCGCCTTGTAAATTTCGTCCAGGTTCCTGCCAAGCCCATTGTAGTCCAGACCGTAGCCGAGGACAAATTCCGTTTCAATGTCAAACCCTACATACTTTACATCAACCCTTTTCTCGCGTGCGGGTTTTTTGCGCATCAGGGAAACTGCTTCAACTGATTTGGTTCCCAGGTTCCGCAGCTCGGTCATGATCTTCTGGAGGGTGAGCCCGGAATCTACTATATCTTCAACGATAACAAGGTCCTGGTTAAAGAAACTCTCCTCATGGCCAATCAGCGTTTTCAGTTCACCGCTTGATTCCGACCCCTGGTAGGAAGAGATCTTGACAAATGAAACCCTGCACGGACCGGTAATTCTCCGGATAAGGTCAGCGGCAAACATGAACGAGCCATTCAATATGGGCAAAAATACCGGCGTCTTGTCTATGTAGTCCTTGTTGATTGCCTCGGCCAACGCGGTAATACGTTCCTGCATCTCACTGCTGCTGATAAATGGGGCAAACTCCATGTCGTGAATTCTCATAGTCAAGCCTGGTACAGCGGCGTCAAAGATAACTGCATTTTATAAATAGCACCAGAAAACTTAGCGATCGCGCAACACGGATGAGGCGTCTGTGCGTTGAATGAAGCCCGATACCCGTCGACTGTTCAGCATTCCCCCATTAAACCTTCGTACAACGCGATCATGCATTCGATATCATATTTGTGGACTTTCTCTGCAGGTGTGTGCGGGTATAACTGGGGTGCTCCCACAAAGCACCAGTCGATCGGGTAGGGGGATGCCTGCAGTTCTCTGCCATCGCTGGAACCCATGCCTTCAACCTCCAGCTGGTGATCAATCCTGAACTTGCGCGCAAGCATAGCAATTCGCTCTGTGAACGCCTTCCTTGGTATGCTCCGGTCGCGTAGGGATACGACGGCGCCCTTGCCGGGATGGATACCGTCGGTCACCCAGGTCATGTCAGCCACCAGCGCCTGTCGCACCTGCCACGATTCGAACATATATTTTATCAGAAAGGGTACCGTTCCGCCGCCGTGCTCTTCGCTGCAGCTAAAGCAGATAGCGCCATCCCGGAGGGTCTCGGCGACTTTCAACGCCACATAAATACCCACGCGGTTATCCAGACTTGGCGATTGCACATAGTGAGCCATGTCCTTGAAATCCACACGGTAGGTGAGGTCGGTGCCACGGTCAACAGGTCGCCCGAATTCAAAGGTGGCATGATGGTCATTGTCGTAGTGCAGTTCACAATCAATGGGCCCCAGGCTGTCTGTTCCAACGAGACGGGTACCTGCTGCAGCCTCGGGACTTCCGATCGGCAGCAATTGATTGAAGTACCGAACCGTAAATCCCACGCTGTCCATATGGGCGAAGATTGCCGCGCGCGGATTGCCGAATTTCAGTATTATACAATCCTGAAATTCATCGCCGTGAATAACTTCAGGCTTGCTCTTCCATTTTTTGGCATGCCGGTGAACATAGCGAAGCAGAAAATCCTTCAGCCGGGTTTCGTTTCCTGAAGGGGCATGTATCTCACAAAGTTGTTTCAATAATTTTACGTCCATTCGCAGCGATGGATTTTTTTGTTAATTTTCTAATTGGGAAACAGTAATGGTACACAACCTAGGCGAAAAAAATTCAATTGCCAATCAGTACCTCAGTGAACTGAGGGATCGGTCCATACAACAGGACCGCATGCGTTTCAGGTTTAACATGCAGCGGCTTGGCAGGATCATGGCGGTAGAAATCTCCAGGGAGCTGCCTTATGTCACGCGGGAAATTGCTACCCCGCTCGGAACAAAGCGGATCGACATACCGGCGCTTCAGCCCGTATTGGTAACCGTGCTTCGGGCAGGCATACCGTATTACCAGGGTTTTCTGGATGTCTTCGATCAGGCCGAAGTTGGGTTTATCGGAGCCGCCAGGCAGGAAGGAGGAAATGAAGTAACCATAAAGCTGGATTACCTTGCCACGCCTCCGCTGACCGGACGGACATTGATCCTGATTGACCCCATGCTGGCTACAGGCCGGTCGTTTGTCAGATCCGTGAACGAACTAATGAAGTACGGCACACCTGACCATATTTATGTTGCATCCCTGGTTTCAGCACCGGAGGGTATTCAGTATATTCAGCAAAATATTAAGACGCCTTTTTCCATTTGGACCTTTGCGCTCGATGAGAAACTGGATCATCGGTTTTACATTGTTCCGGGCCTGGGTGACGCAGGAGATCTTGGTTTTGGCGAAAAGGTTTGAGTTGATCCGGCTCATTCTGCAAATTATGAACCTGTATGTGGGAAGAACTATCGCGGGCTATTCCGGTCTATTTTTCGAGCATGTTGAAGTTTATCCTCGGCCCCGTCGGAGGTTACCTGGCCCGGTTGAACATGCTGACAACGATTCTGACAACGGTTGCCGGAATGATGACCGTTGTGATCGCTTTCGCGTTTTTTGGTGACCTCATAAAAAAACACATAATCAACCGGTTCTTTCGGAAAAAGAATCGCTTTTCCGATCAGAACAGAAAGTTCGTCAGGATTTGGAGAAAATATGGTTTAGCAGGTGTTGCAGCGCTCACACCGCTACTGTTTACGCCTATAGGTGGTGTGTTACTGGCGGTAAGCTTTGGAAGCCCGCGCGATAAACTGATTATTTACATGTTCATCAGCGCTTCTTTCTGGTCGGTGACGCTGACCTTGCTGATCTACCTATTTGGTGACGCTGCCCTGGAATATCTTAAGCCTTAGGTGCATCCGACTCATTGTCGGGGAGTATATCAATGTCGCGTATTAATACCCTGCTTGCTATACGCTGTGCTGTTGGTGTGGCGGCAAGTCCCCCCAGTGAAGTTTCCTTGTAGCGCGTTTCCATGCTGGCGCCTATCTCGCCCATGGCATCCACTACTTCATCCACCGGTATGACACTGTCGACCTGAGCAATCGCAATCTGGGCAGCGCTGAACGCGATTGCCGCAGCGCTGGCATTTCGTACTACGCAAGGCACCTCGACAAGACCGGCTACCGGATCACAAACCAGTCCCAGCATACACTGGAGAGTTATCGCGACTGCATTAAACACCCGATCGGCATTTCCATCAAGGCAATAAACAATGGCCCCCGATGCCATTGCCCCAGCGCTGCCGGTCTCGGCCTGGCATCCGCCTACCGCCCCGGCCAGGGAAGCGCGCTGTTCGATGATCAATCCTATCCCCGCAGAGACCAGCATGGCCTCAATGATTTTTTCATCCGTGATCCCATGAATGTCCTGCAAGGTGACCAATACCCCCGGCATGATTCCGCTGGCACCGGCAGTCGGTGCAGCGACGATGCGTCCCATGCATGAATTCACTTCCTTCGCAGCCAGTGCGCGCGCAATGAGTTGCCGGAATTCGGGATTGAGTACAGCTATCGGCGACCGGTACACTTTTTTCGCGCCGTTGTCGATCATGCCGGAACGCGATTTCATTTCGTCCTCCAGTCCCGACCGCACAGCGTCCTTCATGACCTGCCACGATTTGGCCAGCGTCTCATTGATCAGTTGAATGCTATGGTCTTTCTGGGTCTGTTCATATTCCAGCACGACCTCATGGAGGAGCATGGTATTTTCCCGGTGGTACTGTTTCCATGCTTCAAAGGATTCAAACAAGAAAGGCATAGGGTTTGAATTTCAGTATTTAAAAATGTCAGTAACAAGGATCGCCGTTATGCCCGATACCTGCAACGGATCTTCCGGATCCCGGCAAGCCCGATCTGGTTGGTTCGTTCAGGAGTG
>DATBVZ010000505.1:0-7999 GCA_036515095.1 Cyclobacteriaceae bacterium
GCAGCGTACAAGATTTCTTGACGTTTCACACCAACCTGCCTGCCCTGCAGAAGGGCAGTGCGAGGCAGGCAGGCACATCAACACCTCAACACCTCAACACCTCAACACTTCAACACTTCAACACACGAAGATGAACATTAACGAACTGGATACCCCGGTGGTAGTGATCGACCTGGACAAGGTAGAGGCCAACATAAAAAAATTACAGGTGTACCTGGATAAGTACGGGATCGCCAACCGGCCGCACATCAAGACGCACAAGATACCGGAGATTGCCCGCATGCAATTGAAGGCGGGAGCAAAAGGCATCACCTGTCAAAAACTGGGCGAAGCCGAAGTGATGGCCGACGCCGGCATCGATGATATCCTGATCACTTACAATATCATGGGTAACGCCAAACTGCAACGGCTTACACAGTTAGCGTCACGGATAAATCTGCGCGTCACGGCGGATTCGGAATTCACCGTACGTGGCCTTTCAGACGCTTGCTCAGCAGCCGGCGTGGAAACCGGCGTGATGGTGGAGTTCGAATCAGGAACACAACGATGTGGTGTGCAAACGCCGGCAGAAGCGGCAGCGCTTGCGCGGCTGATCGTCGCGTTACCCGGATTGCGTTTCGACGGACTGATGACCTACCCCACCACCGAAAAGACCGGCCCCTTCGTGAAAGAGACCAGGACCCTGCTCGCTGCCGACAACATTAGTATTCCCCGGGTAAGCGGCGGAGGCACACCCCGCATGTGGGAAGCGCATACCTGGAAGGAGGCGACAGAGCACCGTGCCGGCACGTACGTATACGGCGATAGACGAACGGTGGCCTATGGCGCCATGACGTATGAGGAAGTGGCTATGCGGGTGATCACAACGGTTGTCAGTCGCCCGACACCCGACCGCGGCATCCTCGACGGCGGTTCGAAGACATTTTCATCGGATCTGTCAGGACTCGAAGGTCACGGATATATACTTGAATATCCGGATGCAACGATCTACGCGCAGTCGGAGGAGCACGGCCATGTAGATTTTTCCCGATGCAGGAACCAGCCGCAGATTGGCGAGCGCGTCACCGTCATCCCGAATCACACCTGCGTGGTCAGCAACCTTTTTAACCAGGTTGTTGGTGTTCGGGGCAACACCGTTGAGCTGATCTGGCCCGTGAGTGCACGGGGGGCGGTGCAGTGAGAGAAGGTTGAAGGGTTGAATAGCGTATCCTGCAATACACACATGCCTCCACCCTCTCACCCCAACTTATCCAACACTTCCATCACCTCCCTTACCGCCTTGCGGCTTGACTCAAGCAGCGCTTTTTCTTCTGCATTGAGATCGAGCTCAATAACTCGTTCAATGCCGTTCTTGCCCAGCACAACCGGGACGCCCAGGTAGCAATCGCTGATTCCGTACTCGCCTTCGAGTTTGATGCAGACCGGAAATACTCGGCGCTGGTCTTTAACAATGGCTTCGACCATCTGCGCGGCCGCCGAACCGGGAGCATACCAGGCGGAAGTACCCATGAGCTTAACGAGTTCGCCACCGCCAACTTTCGTTCGTTCGAGGATGGTGTTCAGTTTGTCGGTATCGATCATTTCGGTAACCGGTATGCCGGCAACAGTAGTATAGCGGGGCAGGGGCACCATGGTGTCACCGTGACCGCCCAACAGCATAGCCTGGATGTCCTTGGGTGATACATTCAATGCCTCAGCAAGAAATGCGCGGTAACGGGCAGTATCCAGAATTCCTGCCATACCCATAACTCGGGTACGCGGAAATCCGGAAGTAAGATGAGCCTGGTAAGTCATCACATCCAGCGGATTGGACACCACGATGATGATGGCATCCGGTGAGTGGTTCACCACATTTTCGGTTACCGACTTAACGATGCCGGCATTGGTTCCAATAAGGTCATCGCGACTCATACCCGGCTTCCGAGGCAGTCCGGAGGTGATGACAACTACATCGGAACCGGCCGACTTCGCGTAATCGTTGGTTGACCCGACCGACCGGGAGTCGTACAGGTCAATCGGGGCTTTCTGCCAGATATCAAGCGACTTTCCTTCAGCAAGGCCCTCTTTGATATCGACAAGTACGATCTCATTCGCCACTTCTTTGTAAGCAAGAACATCTGCGCAAGTGGCCCCCACATTACCGGCACCAACTACAGTTACTTTCATAATTCGGATAGTTTATAGGTAAAAGAAATCTGGTGAATCAACTCTGGTTATCCGTTCGTAAAGTCTCACCCTAAACCAGGTACTGGCCTGATTGTAAGTATGTTATCCAGCATAAATGCCCGGGATTTTTCACAACCGGGCGCCAATTTAGAACAGACCGGGGGAATATGGAAATAATTCCGGATGTCTTATGACAGATGGTCAACTCCTTATAAAAGGACTTCCGGGGCATGACTGTCAACCCTTATGATCAGGATATTCCTGGTTTCATCGGTGACCCTTACATGAGCAGCCACCCTCCTTCCAACAATCCAGACAATTTCACCGCCGGACTCGATAACGGTCACGTGGTCCTTTTCGGGCAATGCGACCTTCTCGTCGATAAGGAAATCACTTACCTTCTTATGCTCGGTCATACCCAGCGGAATGAAACGATCGCCTTCCATCCAAGCGCGCCATATCAGGGGAAATGAAAGTTTATCGTAGTCAAGCTGTGCGATGGTATCATCCTTTTCCAGCGCGAACTGATCTCTTTTTTGCATCACCAGCGTAAGCGATTGCCCGCCGCCTGTCGCGCGCGTGGCGCCGGCAGGAATTTCGACATGAATTCCCGTTGTATCTGTAAGCCTGCTGATGACAAACGTGTCGCGGTCAACGGTAAGCCGATGCGATGAAGAAGTAAAAACCACGCCGGGTTGATGGCCCCCGCCGGCGATCCCGATGCACTGATCAAAATTGAATCCAAGGTCTTTTATGAGCTCCCACAGGATCACGGATGCGAACCGGTGATGCATTAATTCTTCCTTGCGGATCTGAACATGTTTTCCGTCATAATTTATGTTCCGGATGCTGAAGTCCTTCAGGAACCTGCGTACAAATTCACGCGAGGCCCTAAGCCGGAACGAGGTATCGGAGAACGTTTCCTCCAGGTTCGGGTTGATCTGCCTTAGCACAGGCACCACGTGATGCCGGATCATATTTCGCTGGTAGTCGTCGGTGGCGTTGGATGAATCCTCCCGCCAGGAGATGTCTTGCTCACGCGCGTAGTTGTTGATTTGATCGCGGGATGCAAACAGCAGCGGCCGGATTGTCCTTTGTTGCCTTACCGGAATACCTGCAAGCCCGTCTATGCCCGTGCCCCTGGTCAGATTCAGCAGCACGGTTTCGAATACATCATTCAGGTGGTGCGCCGTAGCAACGTATGCGTATTTGTGTGCGCGAAGCAGTTCATCAAACCAGCGGGCCCGGAGTTCACGGGCAGCCATCTGGATGGATATTCCCCGATCCTGCGCTACCCGCTCGGTTTCGAAAACGGTGGAATGAAACGGCATACCACACCGGGCGGCAAAGCGTTCAACAAAACGCGCATCCTCGTCGGATTCTGCACCCCTCAATTGAAAATTGCAGTGAGCAACACCCGCATTAAAACCGGATCTCCTGAAGAGGTCTGTCATGACGACAGAATCCACTCCACCACTTACTCCCAGGAGTATCCTGTCTTTCACATTGAACAGGCCATTCTCATTAATGTGGTGCAAAAATTGCTCGACCATTGGCCAAATGTACATACCCGGTATACGTGGTCACAAGTAAATACAGGCCATCGTTTCAAAATTAAACAGGCAGCAGTAGCTTGCAGGAGCATGACGAGCGCCAGAATGAACAGAAAAACAGGCATGCGTGCCCCAGGCCTCCGGTTTGTTCTCCGGAGCTGGCTTGCCGTGCTCATTTTTCCCGTGGCAGTTAACGGTCAGAGTGAGGTCAAACTGGAACATGCCGATCAATTGGCGTTCGAGCGGGACCGGGGATATCAAAAACTTTTGGGCAACGTAGTGTTCACTCAGAATCAGACCACCATTTACTGCGATTCCGCTTACCTGTACAAGGACCGCAATTCCGTGGAGGCTTTCGGCAGGGTGCGGATTACCGAGGGCGACTCAGTGACCGTTACCAGCCGTAGTCTTGAATACGATGGAAATACACGGAAGGCCCGCCTGCGCGACAACGTTGTGTTTGTAAAACTGGCTACCGCCACCTTGTATACCGACCGGCTCGACTACGACCGTCCGGCCAATCTTGCCTACTATTCAGATGGCGGCCGTCTGGTCGACTCGATCAATACGCTGACGAGCCGCAAGGGATACTACGACGTCGCTACCAACCTCGCCTCCTTCAAGCAGGATGTTCACGTAAAGAACCCGGACTACACCATGACTTCCGATAGCTTGCAGTATGATTCACGTACCAAGATCGTATACTTCCGCACGCCCACAACTGCGGTGGACATGGAAGGGAAGACCTTTGTCTATGATGGCGGGGAATACGATACCCGGAGTAAGCAATCGGATTTCGTGGGGGGCATTGCCGAGTCGCCCAGTTACCAGCTAAGTGGCAGGGACTGGAATCTCGACAGGATACAACAGCTCTATAAGGTAAGAGGAGATGTGGAGATGGTCTCCAAGAATGAAAATCTTATCATTTACTGCCAGGCCGCAGACTATTATAAGGACCAGGAGCTTACCAAAGTGTACAACAACGCGTGGGTGGCAAAGGTCACCGACGATAACGACACCTTATTCATTACTGCCGATACACTCGTTTCCATCGATAGCGATGATCCCGAAAAGAAAAGACTGCTGGCCTATCACCACGTCAGGCTTTACAAGAAAGACATGCAGGCGCTTGCCGATTCCCTGGTTTACAGGGCGTCGGATTCCACCATTTACTTTTACGAGGATCCTGTCTTGTGGAACCTCGGAAACCAGATGACCGCCGATTCCATAAGCATGCTCATTGAACGCAACACCATCAGCAAGATCTTCATGGTGAGGAACGCCTTTGTGATTTCGCAAGACACATTGCAGAACTTCAACCAGATCAAGGGGCGCGATATGACCGCCGAATTCAAAGATGGAGCCATCGACAAGGTGATCGTTAGGGGCAACGGCGAAAGCCTTTTCTTCGCCCTGGACGAAGAAGATCGGACGTTTACCGGCATGAACCAGATCATTTGCAGCAATATCCTGATCCGCTTTAAGGATGGCGGTGTGCACGACTTCAGCTTCTACGTTCAACCGGACGCCAATTTTGTCCCTCCCCATGAACTCAAGCCTGAAATGAAGTCGCTCAAAGGATTTATCTGGCGTTCCGCGGATCGCCCTGAGCGGCAGGATGTTGTGCCCGATAAGGCAAAAACCGTTGAAACACGCAAATTACCGTGAACGTTATTCCCGTTATTTTATTGTAAAGATTTCGCAAAATCAGGCCCAACAATTATGACAATAGGGCAAAAACCCTTAAATTTTGTGAAGTTCGATTAGCTGTGATATGAAGCCATTCCTGGTGATGATTTGGATGAGTACGCTGAGTTTTGGTCTCGGCGCCCAGGGATTTGAAATTACAGGCCTTCAGGATTCGTACAAAGGCACTATCGGCGAGGTGGTTAAGGCTCCTCTTCAGTTCCGAAACAATGGCGACCGCCCTATTACCCTCATTATCAGAAAAGCCAGTGGCCAGATCGGTACATCCCAGAAAAATTACTTTTGTCATGAGGGCAACTGCTTTGACCAGGTAGTCGAGGACTTCATCGTAAAAGTTGAGCCGGGGCAAACCCTGAATTCGCTGCAAGTGGCGTTGGAGTCCGGGTTGGTTCCGGGAATTAGTTCTCTTCGCTACCTGGTATACAACAAGTCCAATCCCGCAGAAGTACTGGAATTTGACTTGAATTTTATCGTGGACGAAAAACCCGAAAAGAGCTTCATATATGATTCAAGGTACATTACCCTTCAGGATGTATACCCGAACCCCGCCGTCGACTATGCCTTTGTGGACTACGCGATTCTGCAAGACCAGGTGAAAGCTAAAATAGTCGTTCACAGCGTGTTAGGAAATTCCATGGGAGAATATGAATTGTCCATATTCGAAAACCAGGCCAAGATCCTTACCGGCGATCTGAATGCCGGGATCTACTTTTATACCCTGTATATTGACGGGGAGGCGGTTATGACCCGCAAGCTGATCGTCAAAAGGTGACATGAGGGCATTTCGGATCGCTCACAAGACTATTGTGTGTTTCAAATCATCGTAAGGCCAAATCTCCGGTAGGGATTTTGCGTTTTAAAGAACCAGACGGAAACATTATATTTGCGCCCTTATGCGGAATTTCACCTCCCCTTCAAGAATAGTATTCGTCCTTTTTCTGTTCCTGGCGTCGTGCGGCCAGTTCCGGAAAATAGAGAAGAACCCCGACTGGCGGGTAAAATACGAGGGTGCGATGAATTACTTCGCCAAAAAGGATTATTACAAGGCGGCCTCCCTGTATGAGCAGATCCTCCCCATTGTTCGTGGTTTGCCGGAAGGTGAAAAGGTCCAGTTTAACCTGGCCTATTGCCAGTATTACGAAAAAATGTACCTCATCGCATCGGAACAGTTCAAAACGTTCTACGAGACGTACGGCAGGAGTCCCCTCGTAGAGGAGGCCCGCTTCATGAGCGCCTACTCCCTGTACGTACATTCGCCCAATTATAACCTGGATCAAAACAGCAGCATTCAGGCCATGGCCGCCCTCCAGGAATTCCTTAACCGGTATCCGAGCAGTAAATTTGTAGAGCAGGCCGTTGAGGCAATCGATATTACCCAGCAAAAGCTGGAGCGTAAGGGCTTTGAAAATGCGAGGCAATACTTTAAGATGAGGAGCTACAAGGCAGCTATAGTTGCTTTCGACAACTTCCGGCTCAATTTTCCGGACTCCAAGTTCCTCGAGGAAGCGCATTACCTAACCGTGGTCGCCAAATATGAGCTCGCCGAGCAGAGCATTTACAGCAGGCAGGAAGAACGATACGCAGAGGTAGTGGAATTATACAAGCAGCTTGTAGACCGGTATCCAAAAAGCGGGTTTCTGCGGGAAGCTGAAAAAATCTACACCGACAGTCTTCAAAAATTAACCAAATTCAAGAACGGAAATAATTCTTAACATAAGCAGTATGGCTATTCAATCATCAATAGTAACCAGGGATATCGATAAGCTCGCCGGGCCCACCGGCAACATCTATGATTCGGTGGTGATCATATCGAAACGCGCAAAACAAATTGCCGTCAATCTGAAGGAAGAACTCAACAACAAACTCGCAGAATTCGCAACCACAGTGGATAACCTGGAAGAGGTGTTCGAGAACCGCGAACAAATCGAGATATCCAAATTCTATGAGCGAATGCCGAAACCAACCAATACGGCCACCGAGGAATTCCTGGAGGGCAAGCTCAATTTCCGCCTTCGTTCGGAAACCGAGGAAATACCCGAAAACTGACCCTGTTTTTCCTCCGGACAGTATTGCGTACCTTCGCGAGACCGGTATTCATTGAGCCGGAACAACCCGGACAACTTGGGAGGCATGAATATACTTCACGGCAAGAAAATCGTCCTCGGTATATGCGGCAGCATTGCCGCGTACAAGGCGGCGATACTTACCCGGCTGCTGGTAAAGTCGGGCGCATCAGTCAGGATAATCATGACCGACGCTGCACTGGATTTCATTACGCCGCTGACGCTTTCAACCCTGTCCAGGAATCCGGTTCTCCGGAAGTTTATGAGTGACGATGCGGGCCAGTGGAACAACCATGTGGAGCTGGGCCTGTGGGCGGATGCCATTGTCATTTCCCCCTGCACTGCAAATACGCTTGGAAAGATCGCTAACGGCCTTTGCGATAATCTCCTGACTGCCGTATACCTGTCTGCGCGGTGCCCGGTTTTCCTTGCCCCCGCGATGGACCTGGACATGCTTTCGCATCCTGCCACTCGCCAAAATTTTGAGCGCGTACGGAAATTTGGAAATCA
>DATBVZ010000506.1:0-5286 GCA_036515095.1 Cyclobacteriaceae bacterium
GATCGGCATCGCTACCCAGGGATTATCCAATTACCTGCTCAAGACATACGCGACGGAGAAGATCTCGGTCGCCATTGCCTACGACAGCCGAAATAACAGCCGCTATTTTGCCTCGATAACAGCGAACGTTTTTTCTGCCAACGGAATAGCGGTATGGCTGTTCGAAGAACTGCGGCCCACCCCTCTCCTTTCATTTGCCATCCGGTACCTGAAATGCCAGGGCGGTGTTGTGATTACTGCCTCGCACAACCCGAAGGAGTACAATGGGTATAAGGCGTATTGGTCGGACGGCGCACAGGTGGTTCCTCCGCACGACGGAAACATAATCAGGGAAGTGAATGCCATCACTTCTTTCTCCCAGGTGAAATTTGATCCCATCGGGGAAAACATTCAGCCCGTTGGAGCAGGGGTGGAGCACGCCTACTACGAGGAAGTCAGGAAGCTTATTCCCAATGAGGATGTCATTCGCAAGCGCCACGATATCCCGCTCGTTTATTCCAGCATACATGGCGCCGGCATTACCATGGTACCGGAGTGCCTCAGGCGGATCGGCTTCACCAACCTTCATGTGGTGGAGGAACAGCGCAAGCCGGATGGTGATTTCCCGACGGTGCAGTCGCCCAACCCGGAAGAAAAATCAGCCATGGAGATGGCCATCGCAAAGGGCAAAGCTGTGGGAGCAACGCTGGTCATGGCAACGGATCCGGATACCGATCGTGTTGGTATCGGGGTGAAAGACAGCGCCGGTGAGTTTGTGCTGTTGAACGGCAACCAGGCGTTTAGCCTCATGATGTTGTTTATACTCAGGAATGAGGATAACACCGGGGACGGTTACATAGCAAAGACCATTGTGACTACGGAACTGGTTGATGTGATGGCCGCGAAACTCGGGGTAAAATGTTACAATACCCTTACGGGATTTAAATACATCGCCGAATTAATGGGCAGGCTGGAAGGCCGGGAGCGGTTCATTGCCGCCGGCGAAGAGAGCTATGGATATATGGTGGGGGATTTTGTTCGCGACAAAGACGCTGTCTCTGCCTGCGCGTTCTTTGCAGCAATCGCAGCCAGTGCTGCAAACGAAGGAAAATCGCTCTACGATTGGCTGATAAACATGTACGTTGAATTCGGCCTTTACCAGGAAAAGCTCATCACGATGACAAAGAAGGGTCTTGATGGTGAGCGGGCGATCCGGGCCATGATGGAAAAATTTCGTTCGGACCCTCCGAAAATTATTGCGGGCAGCCGCGTTGTGCGCGCTCTTGATTACAAAACATTGACCGGGACCAACCTGGAAACCGGTACCAGCGTCGTTCTGGACTTTCCGGAATCAGACGTTCTCCAGTTCTATACCAGTGATGGAAGCAAGATCTCCATCCGGCCTTCCGGCACCGAGCCAAAGATAAAGTTTTACATCAGCGTCAACACCGCATTGCCTTCAGCGGATCAATATCCGCAGTATTTGGAAGGATTGCAGGCAAAGATCAGCCGGATCGAAGCAGACCTGCTGGGCAATTGAACCGATCCTTGTAAATTTGCCTTTGCTGGAAGCAGCAGAATTATGAGGAAGGTTGCCTTTTATACATTGGGGTGTAAGTTGAACTATTCGGAGACATCAACTATCTCCAGGATGTTTGAGTCAAAGGGATATCGTAAAGTCGAATTTTCCGATTCACCCGATATTTTCATCATTAACACGTGTTCTGTCACTGAAAATGCCGACAAAAAGTGCCGCAAGGTCGTGCGTGAGGCAAGAAAGATATCCCCCGACGGTTACGTAGCAATTATTGGCTGCTACGCCCAGCTTAAACCTGGGGAAATTGCTGAAATCCCGGGTGTGGACGCAGTTCTGGGCGCCGCGGAAAAATTCAGGCTTATTGAACTGCTGGACGGCTTCGTTCATAAGCCCGGCACACAGGTGCTCGCTTCTCCAATAGTGGGTGCCCGCGCTTTCAATGGTTCCTACTCGTTGCACGACCGTACAAGGACCTTTTTGAAAGTACAGGATGGTTGCGATTATTCCTGCGCCTTTTGCACCATACCGCTCGCGCGCGGGGGTAGCCGCAGCGATTCGATGGCCAACCTGTTGCAATCCGCCTCCGAAATTGCAGGAGAGGGTGTTAAGGAAATTGTGCTTACCGGGGTCAATACCGGCGATTTTGGCATCCGTGATGGTGTCCGCGAAGACCGGTTTATTGATCTTATCCGGAAGCTGGATGAAGTGGATGGTATTGAGCGATTCCGCATCTCCTCCATAGAACCCAATTTGTTATCGGATGAGATCATTTCATTCGTAGATGAATCGAAAAAATTCGTACCACACTTTCATATTCCCCTGCAGTCAGGGAATAACAAAGTGCTCAAGCTTATGCGGCGAAGGTATCTCCGGGAATTATATGCTGACCGCATTCGACGGATAAAGTCCGTTATACCCCATTGCTGCATCGGTGCAGATGTGATCGTTGGATTTCCGGGAGAAAGTCATGAGGATTTTCTTGACACGTACAATTTTATCAACGAAATCGACATCTCTTACCTTCACGTATTGACCTATTCGGAGCGAAACAATACACCCGCCGCCAGTATGGACGGGCGCGTTGCGCCTGCAGAGCGCTCAGAGCGGTCTTCCATGCTGCATATTCTGTCCGAAAAAAAGAGAAGAAAATTCTACGAGGACAACCTGGGCCGCGTGGCGAAAGTACTTTTCGAAAATCGCGAACAGGATAATACGATGAATGGTTTTACCGAGAACTACGTAAAAGTCATTGCCCGGTACGATCCCCTCGCCATCAACGATGTACGAAAAGTGAGACTCTCCGGCCTGTCTTCCGAAGGACTGATGGAAGTTACGGAGTCCGAGGAGGAAATTCCTACGCATCTGCCCCGGTAATTTTTCTCCCTCATTGATGGGGTTATTAGCCAATCATTACTTCAGCTAATTATCCGCAAATAACTGAGAGTTAAAATAATACCAGTAAAAAGCAAACTTGTTCTTTATACCTGTAGCAGACCTGGATTTCTTGGTGAGGCATCAAATGCGGACGTTACGCCGTGCGATTGCACAGTCCTGCGTTTGAATAGCCGACATTCGACTACTTTTTGACGGTATCGTGACTTGACGATACGCGCAGAAATTTATCGCGGGCACACGGAATACAGAAACGCGTCCAAAAAAAATTGAGGCTGTACAATGGCCGGCCGCAATAACCCGGTGTTTCCGGCGTTTGGTTTAAACCAGGATGTGGGAAACAAGCCGCGGATCGTTGAAAGAACGTAGCAGGGATGGAAGCGATGTGGGTCGATCCGGGCAGGGGCGCTCCGACCGAGAGTGGGGCGCTCCTTTTTTTATTGGATCATCCCATCCTTGATCTCGAGCCTCCGGTCAGCCATTTGTGCCAGTTCTTCGTTGTGGGTAGCGATCACAAATGTTTGACCCATTTTGTCTCTCAGGGTGAAAAAGAGCTGGTGCAGTTCAAGCGCATTCTTTGAATCAAGATTGCCGCTGGGTTCATCTGCCAAAAGAAGCTTCGGTGAGTTTATGAGCGCACGGGCTACCGCTGTGCGCTGTTGTTCTCCGCCGGAGAGTTCGGAAGGCTTGTGATCCCATCGTTCGCCAATACCCAGCATCGTCAGCAGCTCATTGGCCCTCGACCGTACCTCCACATCCCTTCGGCCTCCGATGATCCCTGGAATCATCACATTTTCCAGCGCCGAAAATTCGGGAAGGAGGTTGTGAAACTGAAACACAAAGCCAATGGATTGATTTCGGAAGGATGCAATCGCCCTGGGTCCTTCTTCAAATACGTCCTTACCAAGGACAAACACGTTCCCCCTGTCAGGCGCATCAAGTGTGCCAAGAATATGCAGCAGTGTACTTTTGCCCGCTCCGGAAGACCCTACAATAGCCACGATCTCTGCGGGTCTGACATGGATGTTAATTCCCTTCAGCACAGTAAGCTTTCCGTACGACTTATGGATATCTGTAGCCCGCAACATGACCTGGGATCATTTGAAATAAAGCCTCAAATAAACTAGTTTCGCTCCAAAATAAAAATACATGAATATTCACGAGTACCAGGGCAAAGAAATACTACAGCGATTTGGCGTTGCGATCCAGCGGGGAATTGTTGCTGATACGCCCGATAGCGCCGTTGCCGCTGCAAAAGAACTTCAGCGCGAAACAGGAACGCAGTGGTTCGTCATAAAATCGCAGATTCATGCCGGAGGACGCGGCAAGGGGACAATCCGGGAGACAGGTTCGAAAGGGGTGGTGGTGGCGAAAGGCATCCATGATGTGCCGGAAAAGGTCAAGGCGATCCTCGGAGGAACCCTGGTGACCCACCAGACAGGTCCTGAGGGTAAGAAGGTCAACAAGGTGCTGATCGCCGAGGATGTATACTATCCCGGTCAGCTTGAGCCAAAGGAATATTACATGAGCATTCTGCTGGACCGAGCTAAAAGCTGTCCGGTGCTGATGGCCTCCGTTGAAGGCGGAATGAACATTGAGGAGGTTGCCGAGACCACGCCGGAAAAGATCATCAAGGAATGGATCGACCCTGCCATCGGGCTTCAACCCTTTCAGGCCCGGAAGGTAGCCTTTGCGTTAGGATGGGAAGGTAACGCCTTTAAGGAGGGCGTGCGTTTCATCAATTCATTATACAAGGCGTACATGGGACTTGACGCTTCCATGTTTGAAATAAATCCCCTGCTCAGAACATCCGATGGGAGGATCCTGGCTGTTGATTCCAAAGTCAACCTGGATGAAAACGCGCTGTTTCGACATAAGGACCTGGCCGAACTCAGGGATGTCAGTGAAGAAGACCCGCTTGAGGTCGAAGCCAGCAAATCGGGATTGAATTACATTAAACTCGATGGCAATGTTGGATGCATGGTAAATGGCGCCGGACTGGCAATGGCCACCATGGACATAATCAAATTGTCGGGTGGTGAACCGGCCAACTTCCTCGATGTTGGCGGTGGGGCTAATGCAGAAACTGTGGAAGCCGGATTCAGGATCATTCTCCGGGACGCGAACGTTAAGGCAATTCTGATAAATATCTTTGGTGGAATCGTACGTTGCGACAGGGTGGCTAACGGCGTGGTGGAAGCCTATAAAAAGATCGGAAATATCAGTGTCCCCATCATCGTCAGGCTGCAGGGCACCAATGCGGAGGAGGGCGCCCGGATAATCCAGGAGTCGGGACTTAAGGTGTTTCCCGCGATCCTGCTCAAGGATGCCGCACGGCGGGTAAAGGAGGTATTGACCTGACGTATCGGTCAATAGAC
>DATBVZ010000507.1:0-17155 GCA_036515095.1 Cyclobacteriaceae bacterium
AGGATAATGGCCTTACCCTTCACCTCAAGCCCGAGGGAAGTTTTGATACCTACTGCCCTCCCACTGTTGACAATGACTTCCCGGACCATTTCCTGCCAGAAATCGATATTTGGATTTTGCTCCAGAGCAAGTCGCCACTCCTCGGCGAACCTGGCCCTGTCGTTTTGGGTACGGGGGCTCCACATGGCAGGACCCTTGGAACGGTTCAGCATGCGGAATTGGATCATTGATTTGTCAGAGATTATCCCGGATTGTCCTCCCAGTGCGTCAATTTCTCGAACGATCTGGCCCTTGGCAACGCCACCCATCGCCGGATTGCATGACATCTGGCCAATGGTATTCATGTTCATGGTTACCAAAAGCACCGTTGAGCCCATACGCGCTGCAGACCAGGCGGCCTCACAGCCGGCATGACCACCGCCAACGACAATTACATCATAGTCTGGAAACATCTTTCCTTTATTATCCCTCTTATCGGGGAGTTTTCCACAATTTTATTCCACATTTCCACACGCGTGTGTTTCACGTGGAACTTGAATTCATTAAAGGGTCCGGTCGTTTCACGTGAAACCTTTCCGGATTATCAGCGCAAAGATAAATAAGCATCTTCTTTTTTCGTCATACGGTCCTTTTTGCGCTTCGTTTTATCCGAATACCCCAAAAGATGAAGAATCCCGTGGACCATGACCCGATGGATTTCCTCATCGAATAATGTCTGGTATTTCTCGGCATTTTCCCGAACCCGGTCAATGCTGATGTAGATATCCGCGCTTATTACGCCGGGCACCACGGAGTTGTCGAACGTTATTATATCCGTATAGCTCATATGATTCAGGTATTGTTTATTGATCTTCAGTAGGTATTGATCCCGGCAAAAGACATAGTTAATTTCTCCGGGAGTGGCTTTTTCAAGACCAATGACGCGTTTGATCCAATGGCGGGTCTTTCGGGGATGGGGAAGTGAAAACCGGATTTGCTCGCTGAAATAGCGAATTCCTGGCAGGGGCATCAGGAGTTGATATAGAAGCTCATTTCGACGACTTTTCCTCCTTCGGCAAATCGTACTTCATCAGAAAGATGCTTCATCAGGAAAATTCCCCGTCCGCCTGGTTTTTCAAGATTTTCAGGGGAAGTGGGGTCAGGCAGATTGTCATAGTCAAAACCGCTGCCCTCATCTTTTACAATGAACTTTATCATGCTCTGGTCAAGCGACAGGCTCAGGAATACATTCTTGCGCTTATTGCCGGCGTTACCGTGCTTGATCGCGTTATTCACTGCCTCCGTAACGGCAATCATGATGTTGCCATAAATGTCGTCCTCCAGGTGGAATTTGTCTTTGGCATTATCGATGAAGCTCTCGATCATCCGGATGTTCTCAACAATTGAAGGAATTTGAATGCTGATCGTGTTCATTGATACTGACCGGGGATTTTACGGTTGACTCAATCGTTTAAAATATTCATCCACTTCCTTCCTGTAATAAGGATATAATTTAGGGGGTACAGTTTTCAACAATTCTACTTCTTTTTCCTTTAGTCGCAAATATTCTTCAAAAGCCTGAGGCACTTCCTGGTCGTAATCTTTAGCGGTCTCCCCTTTGCGCTCATCATCCATGTCCTGTTCCCTCAACGACTTTTCGGTTTCAAGGAGACGGGTCAAGATTTCCCGTTGCCTTTTGATAAGCTGGTCGGTGAGCTGTTTATTAACCAGGTCCATTTCAGTTTGCTCCATTTTTGAAGGAAGATCTCCCCCGGGTGTGGAGCCATCCTGCTTCATCTGTTCCTGCAATTCCTGCATTGCCCTGCGGATGCGTTCCTGTTCGGCGGCCATTTCAGCGAGCTCCTCAGAGAGCTCCCGGCCGCCCTTGCCGCTGTTTTTCAAATCCTCAATCTTTTGATTTAGCTGCTGCTGAAGCTGGCTAAGGTTAGGTTTGCCTTTGTTCTTTGAGCTGCCCTTTCGCATTGTCGGCTTGGCGTTGGCCATCATCTGCATCATCATATCAAAGTGGGAATCCAGCATGAGAGCGAGATTGTTGATGGATGTCATGGCCATCTGCATCTCACTCTGAGCCTGCGGCCGCTTCCGTTCCTTGTTGGCTTCCGTGACCTTGTCCAGGTGTTCATTCAATTCACCCACTTCCTTCGTTACAAAGGATCCCATAAACGGATCCCTCTTTGCTAAAGCCAAGAGGCTGTCCTCCAGCACCTTAGCATTATCCTGAAGCTGTAATTGGCTTTCTGCAAGACTATTGAATCGCGGGTCGGTGGAGTGAAGGTCACTGAAGTCTTTCATCAGGTCTTCCTGATCATAAGAAAGCTTGATCAGTCCGTGAAGGATGTGCCGGAGCGCTTCCAGGTTTTCCATGTCGATTTCCATCATGGAAGCGTTTTGCGCGCCTTCCATTTGCTGCTGCATTTGCTGCATGCGCTCGATTGCTTTTTGCTGATTTTGCTTCGAATTGGAGGGCTTGTTCTGTTCCAGCATTTCCTGACTTTGCTGCTGCTCGTTCAGAATCTCTTCAGCCTGCTCCTCCTCAGGTACATCATCAGCCTGGTCGATTTCGTCACCGAGTTCTCTAAGCTCCTCAAGTCCCTCCCGGGTTCGTTCAAAATCCTTTTTCAATTCCTCCTGTTTACCGGCCAGGTCCTCTGCGTTTTCGCTCTCAGCTCCTTCGTCCTTGTTTTGTTCGTCGCTTTTTCCCTTATTTTCTTCGCTGTTTTTCCCCTTTTCTTCTTTCGTATTTTGCTCCCGGTCCTTATCTCCGGTTAGTGACTCCGTCTTCTCCAAGAGATCTTTTTGCTGCTCGATCTGTTTGCTCAGCTCCTGAATAGCCTGATCAAATTTGACCTCGAACTGCATTTGTTTGAACATTTCAAGCATGCGATCCAACTCCTTTTCGAGACTGTTGGTATTTTGATTCAACTTATCCAGCAGCTTCTGCAATTGGGAGATATCCGTTTTCTCTTGTAGCAATTTCTGCAGTTCCTCGAATAGCTTGCGGGTTTCCTCATCAAGGAGATCCTCCATTAATTTCTGAATTTGCTCTGCTTTTTCGCGAATTCGCTCGTCCTGCTCCGTAAAGGCATCCTTCTTTTCCTGCATGGATCTGTTCTGCTGAGCCATCTCACGGAGCAGCCGGTCAAGATTTTCCTTCTGCTTAATAATATCTTCCAGCATCTTCTTGTCCTGCCAATCGAGATTCTGTTTGCCTTTCAGTCGCTGATTGATCTGCTCAATTTGTTCCTGGAGACTATTGGCTTTGGTGACACTCTGGTCGATCTTGCTTTGTGTTTGCCGCCCTGATTCATTGATATCAGCAACCAAACGGTCCTCTGAGGGGACAAAGAACTTATAGTGGGCTGACTGCGTGGACTTCCTTCCGTTGACACCGTCATTGTCCCACACCTTCAGGTAATATTCAAGTTGCTGGCCCGGTTTCAATTGTATGGAATCCAACGACCAGTTATAGACAAAGCTTTGCTGCAACTGATTCTGCACTACAGGGATATCTGTGCGCTTGGCAAGAATCTCATTCTGATTCTCATCGAGAACCTTAAAATGAAGTTCCAAGCCGGTTAATCCGTAGTCATCGCCGATCATTCCTCCAAGCATTACCCGCTTGTACAATACGGTATCGTTAAAGCTGTTAACTGAAATCTGAGGACGCTGGTCTTTGACCACGCTTACCTGATAGGTTATCCGGTCGCGATTTTTGCTGGCGTCATTTTCAAGAAAAATCTCGTACTGATCCGTTTCAAGGAATCTCTTCGAGTATGTAAAATCCTCATTATCAGCCAATTGAAAGTCATTAAGTCCATCCTCTGAAGCAAAGGCGATGCCGGCCTTGTCCGCATTGGCGGTGGCAAGTGTCCACCTGACTGTCGTGCCCTCCGGAACCTCCAGGTTCCCCGCGTTCTGCAACAGGTCGTCCTTTCTGCGGGTGTAGGACGGATAGTCGAGTGCAATTTCGAAACCGGTTAACTCCGGGCGGTTAAGCAATTCGATATGGTAAACAGGCGACAGAAATCCGGCAGCAGCGATCTGAATATCAAAGGGAGCCTGCAGGCTCTCGAAAGTATAGGAAAAACGACCCTCACCCAGATCATCAAGCTTGTACCGTTGATTTGCTGCCAGCACATAGGCCTGATCGGGCAGCATGCTGCCTTCCAGCTTTACAATGAGCTCAAAATCCTCATTATAGAACCCCCTGAGTGCTGTGTTCTCCACAATAAACCGGAACGGAGCCTGAGGGCTGAATTCACGATTGAAATGGATAATGCGGTTAGTGCTGTCGGTTATGATTTGCTGATTGACCAGGAAAAGCAATATAAGTACGACTACAGGAAATGCGAGGTATTTCAAAAACCGCCTGTTTTGCCCCAGATCAATTACTGAGTCGAAGACCAGCGGCTCAAGCGATGATGATTTCTGACGGATGCTGGCATAGGCCAGCATCGAGTTCTGCTTAGCCCGGCTCAACTGTAGCAAGTTTAGAAGCCGGTCCCTGACATTGGGCATTCGATCGCCGATCATCCTGGCGCTTTCCTCTTCCTCAAGGCCTTTCCGCACCAGCCACCACCGCAGCGGGTCACGCAAAAAACGGAGCAGGCAAAATGCAACAACAAGAAAGAAAGTGATGAAAATCCCCAGGCGAATGGCGGGTCCCAGCCAGAGATTGTGCTCCAGGACAGCAACCAGAACAAAATAGGCGATGACTATGCTCAGGGTAAGTATCCCACCCCGTATGAACACGTTGAGGTAGTACTTCCGCTGAAAAGAGCGGATCTTTTCGTGAATCCTGTCCATTCCTTCTCCCATTGTCTACCTGTTTTGCCTGGTATGCACCCGCGTGGCCTGTTAATAAGGCGCTGCGGCACAATCCCTGCAGTCAACCAATTTATCTATAAAAACGATGCTGTGACTCATCGTGTTGAGACTTCATTAAAGATAATCGTTTTTTGTCTCAGGAATCCAAACAGCATGGCGGAATTAATGGAGTTCGTCGGCTTCCCAATTATATTCCCGCTGGAAATACTCGAGCACCTGAATCTTCAGAAGTTTCTCCTGTTCAGGCAAGTCGAAATGAGGAAGCTTTTTTATGAGCTTCCAATGGGGCCAACCTTCGCTGTCTACCCCCTCCAGTTCGTAGTACCCCGTGTAACTCATCACCTTACAGATCGCAATGTGCATCAGGTCCTGTTTTTCCTCCTTCGTGAAATTCAATTTCCCTCTTCCGAGTTCCTGGACACCAATCAGAAAAAGGACGGCGTTCATATCCTTGGGACGCTTGCCAACCATCCGCTCCAACTCGGTGATGAGCCTGCCCCATTTCCTGTCCAATTCCAGATCTCTTTTAAACATATTGCATAGCACCCGTGTTACCAACGATAAGGTGACAGGCGGAAATATACCCTGGCGCCTGTACGAGTCCAATCAATTCAATAGCAAATCAAGTTCATGCGACTGGCACTACCAAATTTCAGGCTCTTGCCCTAAATTTAGAGCGGGCACGGTCACAACCAAATTGGAATGGCCACCTGAATCTGGCGATAGTAAAGGATTCACTGATGAAATCATTTCTGTCTGAAATTTCGGATGATTTTGTATCCCTGATCTACCCGCATGTTTGCGAGGGATGCCTGGGGCCATTGGTCAAGGGTGAAGATATTCTATGCACCTCCTGTCTTAGCGATTTGCCCAGGGCGAATATGCACATTGACGGTAATAATCCCCTCGCAGAAAAGTTCAAAGGAAGAATTCCGGTTATCGCCGCAGCAGCATTTCTAAGGTTCAGAAAGCGGGGTAAGGTGCAGCGGATGCTGCATTCGCTGAAGTACAGGAACCGACCAGAAATCGGGTACAAACTTGGCTACGCTTATGGCCATGACCTGGTGCAGGCGGGATTCTCAGATCGGTTTGACCTGATCATTTCCGTACCCTTGCATCCATCGCGTTTGCGGAGCAGGGGGTATAATCAGTCTGATGAGTGGGCGCGGGGCATTTCCGATTCCACGGCAATTC
Source organism: Cyclobacteriaceae bacterium (assembly GCA_036515095.1). GTDB lineage: Bacteria > Bacteroidota > Bacteroidia > Cytophagales > Cyclobacteriaceae > ZC4RG29. Next base: position 6,022 of record DATBVZ010000507.1, read on the forward strand.
CTTTCCGGTCAGGCCTGTTGCAGCGGCTACGCAACACCAGGACACAGACGGATCGGTCAAAGCTTGGCAGATGGGAGAATGTGAGGGAGGTATTTACTGTTGCTTACCCGGATCAGGTAAGGGACAAAGCGATCCTGCTTGCGGACGACGTGGTTACCACGGGTGCGACGCTGGAATCCTGCGGCCAGGTATTGCTGAATTCAGGATGTCGGGGTTTTGGTGTAGCCTGCATTGCGATGGCGCAATAATGCAATTGTACGATTGCGCCCCAACACCTCATAGAAACCAAAGAGCACGCCGGTGACGGCGTGCTCCAATCCTATAGACAACCGGTACTACCTACCAGTCACAATTGAGAAGGTTTTTGTGGCATGATGGCAGCTATCATCTTCTGTATCAGCTCTGCTGAATTCTTTGCTTCACACTTGCGCAAGAGATTCTTGCGATGTGTCTCCACGGTATGGTGGCTGATGTTCAGCCTTCCTGCGATTTCTTTTGTAGTCAGCCCAACGGCGATGAGCGACAGTACTTCCTTTTCTTTTAGTGTTGTTGGATACATGATCGTGCCTGTAAGTGGCTTTTATGGATGGACACGCAAAAGGTAACCCATCGTGGTAAAAAAATTGGACCAGAAAATGATGATATCCCTCTTTATTACGGGATATCATCCACCAGCTAGTTTCGCCTTACCTTTCTTGCGATCAGTTCGCCACCGCCGGTCGCTGCCTGCTCCGGTGTTTTGTGGTCTTTGTGCAGAATGGTGCGGGCTCCACTGCTGTCAATCGTAAAGGTGATTTGCCTGTCCCCACCCTCCATGCTGACCAGGTATCGTGTGAAGCCGTCCTGATTCAATTCGTATATCGGACCCAGGTTAAACGGACCTGATTTCGCGGATTGTTGTTCTCGGTAATTCCGCAGTGATTGTTGAACAACCAGGGGTAAATGCTGGTTCTCCCTGATCTGCCGGGCCGTTGCCATCAGATTTTCGTCCTGGTCATAGTAAGCAAGCCAGGTTTGATTTTCAAATTGGAACATGGCATAGCAGACCTTGCCTGCTTCATTCCATTCGATGCGTTCTGCTCCGCTAAACTGTTCGGAAAATTTCCTGGCGATCGATGCGCTCACCCCGTTGCTTTGCTGAGCCTGTATGTCGCACAGGCAAAGCATGAAAGCTGCTGTCAAAATGATGTACTTTTTCATGGTCTTTTTTGTTGTTTGTCCTGTTAATGAGAAGGCCGGCGAAACGTAACTTCCCAGTTTTCAGTGAAATAGATTATATTCGTTCTGCTCCTGGAAGGTTTGCCGAAAGGATCAATTTGTCCGGGTGGAGGGTTACCTCCGCAGCCTTTCCACATTAAGCACATCACCGATGGCCAACAACGATATTATAGCGAAAATTCAGTCGGGCGGACCGGGAGAGCTGGCCATGATTTACGAGGAATATCGCAATGAATTCCTGCACTGGATCAGGAAGGAATATGGATGTTCGGAAGATGACAGCAAGGATATTTATCAGGTTACTATTCTCGTGTTTTACGAGAATATTCGTTGTGGAAAGCTTGAAAATCTCGTAAGCAGTGTGAAGACCTATCTTTTTGGCATTGGTAAAAATATTGTCAGAGATACTATGAGAAAATCTACACGGCACATTGCCATAGATCAGGAACGTTGGCTAAAAGAGTACCTGATCGACGACCCTGAAGAATCAACCCCCGAACGTATTTACACCGCAGCAAGGAATGCTCTGGAGCGACTGGGTAAACCCTGCAGAAAACTGGTGGAATTGTTTTACTACGAGAGAAAGAGTATGGATGAGATAGTTGTTGCATTGAATTATAAGAATGCGGATACCGCCAAGAATCAAAAATGCAAATGCATGAAACGCCTTCGGAAGTTGTGCGAGGAAGAAATGAAAAGAACAGCAATAACAATTTAATCATGAACACCGAATACGATAGCGAACTGGTCGAGCGATATTTTGATAATGAACTTTCAGCAGTTGAAACCCGCAGTGTCATCGAACGACTGCAAACAGACCGGGAGTTCAAGGCACTGTTCGATCAGGAAAAAGCACTGATCAGGAGCATCCGGGCCGCGGGCCTGCAAAAGGATCTGCTTCATCTGAAAGAGGTAGAAAAGAATTTGCAGAAGAGCCTTGGTGAAAGGAGAAGCAGGCTGTCCGGTATCCAACCCTGGTACTATGCGATAGCAGCAGCTATTGCCCTGTTCGTTGTCGCAACGATATGGTTTATCCCCGGCCGTGAAACCCCCGAAGAACTCTTTCAGTCTTACTTTGTGCCGGTTGGGAACGTCTTCGAAGCAACAACCCGGGGCTCCGTGGAAGCCACCGAAAGATCAGCCGCTTTTCAGGCCTACGATCAGGGTAATTATCAAGTGGCCACCGAAGCGTTCAATACCCTTTTGAGTCAGGAAAAGGAACCCGCCGTGCTACTGTTAAATGCAAATGCCAACCTGGCGTTGGGTAACGCCGGGACGGCCCGGGAGAACCTGATTATCCTTATTCGTGATTTTGATGATTTTGACATGGCCGCAAAATGGTACCTCGGTCTGTGCTACCTGAAAGAAGGAGACATTGAGCAGGCGCGATCCGTTTTGGAAGAGCTGGGTGGCGCCGAGGTATTTTATACCAGCAAGGCGAAAGAATTACTTAAGAAAGTAAAGTAGGGCTCCTGCTTCGTCCGAAATAAAAAAGAGCCGTCCTGTCATGGGACGGCTCTTTTTTATATCAGAGTCAAGGTATCCTAATAGTCTTGTTAGTAGTTGGATCCCGCCCGGATCATTGCACAGCGGAAACCTATCGTCGCCGTGGCTGAATCCTGATCGAGGTACCTGCGCGTACCGGGAGACATCCAATACGCCACATCTTTCCAGCTTCCACCCTTGTATACGCGTGCCCGGTCAGTAATAAGGGATGAAAAGCTTTCAGGGTTGTTTTCAAAATCACTGTTATATCCTCTCGAATCATCCAAAAATCCATCCCTTCTGATAGGGTTGAGGTCATCGAAATCCTGGTACGACATGGGGCGATAAATATCCTGTACCCACTCGCTTACATTACCGGCCATGTTGTACAAGCCGTAATCATTGGGAGGAAATTCATAAATATAGGACGTGATCAGGGCGCCGTCATTCAGGCGGCCGGCAATACCGGCGTAATCTCCACGACCTCGCTTAAAGTTGGCGAGCATGAATCCCATCTGCTTGCCGTACGGATTGCGTACCGCGTGACCATCCCACGGATAAATGCGCTGGTGGGTCTGCAATTCCTCTACCCATTGTGTACCTATCAATGCCTGCGCAGCATATTCCCATTCGGCTTCGGTGGGCAGCCGGTATGCGGGCACGACAATTCCCGATTCCAGTGGAATTCTCCCATCGGTTTCGGCAAACTCTTCTCCCGCCGCCTCGGCCAGCGCAATATTAACCGCTGTGGTTCTCCATGCTGCATACTTGCTTGCCTGATTCCAGCTTACTCCCACAACCGGGAAATACCGGAAACCGGGATAGCGAAGATAGTGGTCGACATAGGGGTCATTGAAAGCTAGCTTTCCTACCCATACCGTGGTATCCGGCAAGGCAGCTTCATAAGCTTCCTGCGAAGAATCCTTTGCCAGGTAATGCAAGTACTCGAGCCAGTTGATGTTGGCTATTTCTGTTTCGTCCATATAAAATGAAGCGACAGAAACAGTTCGCTCAAGGTTGTCACGGTAAGACATGACGTCCTCTTCAAAAGAACCCATGACCGCACGCCCGCCTTCAATAAAAACCATGTTAGGCGCATCGGGCTGACCGCGGTAGGCCTTCACCATAAAACCGCCGGCATCTTCATCGTTAAACGACAAACCTGTCGCGTTGCTGATCTGACCCGGGTTCTGTGCTGTAGGCTTTCCCCCGCCGCCTCCAAAAAGTGAGCAGGCTGATACCAACACAGACCCGCCAAGGAGATAAAAAAGACTCTTAAAAGAATACCTCATCGTAAAAATGATTTTAAACCAAATGCTAAGATACTTACATAAACGCATGTTTTCCAAGTGCTGCGGGCCGAATTGATGAATCTCCAATGTAAGATTCCGCCGCTTCTGTTAAACGACGCGGCCTAAAAAGTATTGTTTGTGGAAAGCACCTTCCACTTTTGGGAACGCGATTCGGTTGAAGGTGCAGTTTGTTGGGTCAAAGCGTCTAAACGGTGGTTGAATCCCATATGGCACAGTTTTTTGAAGGGTGTCAGAAATTCTTTAAAACTTTTTTATATGACACTTTCCCTCTATGACTTCAGGGTAATGCCGTTTGAACAGAAATGTGACATTATAACTTTTCACGGCAATTACCTCATTCATCGTACGCTGGGCGAATGCAAGGTGTTTCTGTACCATACAAATGGATTTTTTGTGGAGGTCTTCTTTTCCACAGCGCACCAAAAAGTGTTAATGATCAACGCTTTTGATCATGCAATGGGATTGCACCCCTACCTGGATAAGATTTCGCTGGCTGACATTGAGGCGAATTTCATCTGATCCAGAACAGCTATTGCGGAATCAACGGAAAGCACCTGCTCGATGATCAGAATGGCCTTACCACCCTGATCACGCATGCGGAACCGGCGGGGATGGTGCTGAACGTACTTCAGAATGCCGCCAAAAACGGGTGAAGTGAAGTAAGATTCTTTGCCAGAAACGAAAAAACCACGGAGCCTGTCACCTTTAAGGACAAGCTTTTCAAAGCCCAGCCGCTCGCCCAGCCACCGCAAGCGGACCGAATTGATAAGCTCTTCGACCGATGTGGGTATCGGGCCGAAGCGATCGCGCATTTCCGTGGAGAAACTCTGCAATTGTTCTTCGTTCTTTATGTTATCCAATCGCGAATACAACTGCAGCCGCTCGCCCACATTACTCACGTAGGTCTCCGGTATTAGGATCTCGAGATCCGTTTCTATTACGCAGTCCTGAACAATTATCTTTGCTTTCTCAGCAAGCTCTTTTGCAAACAACTCCCTGAAATCGGTTTCTTTCAATTCCTGGATAGCCTCATCCAGGATCCTGTGATACGTATCAAAACCCAGGTCAGTAATAAAGCCGCTCTGTTCCGCACCCAGCAAATTACCTGCACCGCGAATGTCAAGATCGCGCATGGCCACTTTGAATCCGTCGCCGAGTTCGGAAAATTCTTCCAGTGCAGCGAGCCGTTTCCTGGCGTCGGCCGAGAGATGCGATGCCGGAGGTGTAAGGAGGTAACAAAAGGCTTTCTTATTTGAACGTCCAACACGTCCCCGCATCTGGTGAAGATCGGAGAGACCGAACATGTGCGCCTGATTAATAATGATCGTGTTTGCGTTCGGTATATCAAGACCGGATTCTATAATATTGGTTGACACGAGTACATCGCACTCGCCGTCGATGAATCGCATCATTACCTTCTCGAGCTTGTCGCCCTCCATCTGTCCGTGCGCGATGCCGATCCGTGCGTCCGGTACCAGCCGGAAAATAATATTGGCTACTTCCTCAATGTCATTCACCCGGTTGTGTACAAAAAATACCTGGCCGCCGCGGCGCAACTCAAAACTTATGGCATCCCGGACCACCTCTTCATTGAACGAATGCAGTTCGGTCGTGACCGGCTGACGGTTGGGAGGCGGCGTTAATATGATGCTCAGGTCCCGGGCTCCCATCAAGGAAAAGTGCAGGGTCCTGGGAATCGGTGTCGCCGTAAGGGTGAGCACATCAACATTAAGTTTGAGTTCCTTCAGTTTGTCCTTTGCCTTCACACCGAATTTTTGTTCTTCATCGATCACAAGCAGGCCCAGATCCCTGAATTCGACATCCTTGCCTACAATCCGGTGGGTTCCGATAAGTATGTCGATCTTGCCTTCTTTGGTTTCCGAAATGATCCGGCGGATCTCGTTCGCAGACTTGAATCGTGAAATGTACTCGATCTGCACGGGGAAAGCGGACAACCGTTCCTTAAAGGTGCGGAAGTGCTGCATAGCGAGAATCGTTGTGGGTACCAGTACAGCTACCTGCTTGCCTTCGTTCACCGCTTTGAAGGCGGCGCGTATCGCTACTTCGGTTTTTCCGAATCCGACATCGCCGCAAACGAGCCTGTCCATGGGATGGGGCGTCTCCAGATCCCGTTTGACGTCATCGGTTGCCCTGGCCTGGTCCGGGGTATCCTCATACATGAACGAGGTCTCCAGCTCGGCCTGCAAATAGCCATCGGGTGAGTAAGCGTAACCGGGTGCGGATTTTCGCTTCGCATAGAGTTCAATCAACTCCTTTGCAATATCCTTGACCCTTTTTTTCACCTTTGATTTCCGGGTCTCCCACTCCGGGGAACCCAACTTGCTGATGGCGGGGGGAGCGCCTTCCTTGCCGGAGTAGCGGGATATTTTGTGCAGCGAGTGGATGCTTACGTAGAGCATGTCGTCGTCCTTATAAACCAACCGTATGGTTTCCTGTTCCCGGTCTTTTACGATCTTCTTTTCGAGGCCGGCAAACTTGGCGATACCGTAATCGATGTGTGTGACAAAGTCGCCCGGCTGAAGGGTTTGCAGTTCCCGCAACGTAAGGGCTTTTGATTTGCTGAATTTTTCCCGGGCCCTGTAGTGATGAAAGCGTTCAAAGATCTGATGGTCGGTATAACAGACAACCTTGAGATTCTTATCCACAAAGCCCTGTCGCAGTGAAAATTCCAGCGGACAAAATCCGGCGGAAGTATTGATCTCATCGAAGATCCCTCTTAGCTTGTCGAGCTGATGCGGCAGGTCCGATGCGATGAAATTCTCGTACCCCTCTTCCTGGTGCCGCTCAAGATCGCGCGCCAGCATCTCAAAGTTCTTGTTGAAAGAGGGCTGCGGACCCGAGCTGAACTGAAAGACCTGCCCGGGCGAAAGAGCAAACCGGCTGCCGAATTCAATACAGGGAAATGCATCGGCTGCACGCATGAATTCCATCTTGTCGTCAAACAACTTGTCCGGTTCGGATACTACATGTGCCCTGTTTCCCGCCGTGATTCGTGCGAATGAATCAGCCGCCGTATCGTAACATTTTTGTATCAAGTCGCCCGTTAGCTGGTAATCCTTGAACCACAGAACGGACTGCGGCGATGCAAACGATAAAAACGATTGCCTTTCTTCGCGCATGGACTTGGCCTGCAGGTTGGGGATTATGCTGACTTTCTGAAAATCCCCTGCGGAGATCTGCGATACGGGATCAAATGTCCGGATGGTTTCGATCTCATTTCCGAACAATTCAATCCGGTACGGCAGCTCGTTGGCAAAGGAGAATACGTCGATAATGCCTCCCCTCACGGCGAATTGCCCTGCCTCGTAAACAAAATCGGTGGATTCAAAATCATACGAACGGAGAAACTCTTCCAGGAAATGCGTATCCAGTTTTTCACCCAAAGAGACATTGAACGTATTTGCCGACAGCGACCGCTTGCTGACAACTTTCTCACTGAGCGCCTCCGGATAGGTCACGATAAGCCGCGGAGGATGCTCTGACTCTGAAATACGGCTGAGAACACCGGCACGCATCAGGATGTTCGCGTTCTCCGTTTCGTCAAATTCATAGGGACGTTTGTACGACATCGGGAAGAGCAGGATTTCCCGTCCCAGAAGATTCTGCAGGTCATTTTGAAAGTAAGCCGCATCTTCCTTTTCCTCAAGAATAAACAGGTGGTCCCTGGGCGCCAGCGTAAAAACGGATGCTGCCAAAAGCGCGTCAAGGCTTCCGGATAGCCCTTTTAAATGGATCCGGGGGTTATCGGGCGCATTGATCCCTGCGGCAACGGTCTTTATCACACCATCCGCACCGTAAATCCTTAAGAAATCGTTCGCCCTCAAGCCGGTTGCGAGTTGAGGGTGCAAAGATAAGCGGATAGTAAAGTGGCGCCAGGAATTTGCGTTAATTTTAGGAGGTGAAATCCTATCAGCAATTTTTTGTATTCACCGGGCTGGTCTCTTTGGTCCTGCTGCTTACCGGTCTTTACAAGCCGTGGGTGGTACTCTGGTGGAGGTCCCATCAAAACCGACGGCACGTGTTGAGCTTGTACGGATCGCTCCTGGTGGCTAGTATTGCAGGATACCTGGCTTTTGCCCTAATGAATCCGTAAACGCAATGCATTCGATACGATTACTTCTCAGTGCCATCCTCGTTGTCGCGGCATTCAACCAGATGCAATGCTCGAAGACAGAGACAAGGAAACCGGCGGGTGATACGCCAGAGGCTGTGAACGAGCTTCCCGAAGTCAGGTTGGTATTTGAGAACCAGCGTATCATTTCAGCCCGGGAGCTTTCCGGCAAGACGATATTGATTTTCTTCCGAACAGAATGCGACCATTGCCAGCGGGAAGCAACAGCCATCCGCGAAAACCTGGATGCATTCCGCGAGTACCAGATTTACTTTGTCGGCACGGACGGGCAGGCTGCGTCTCAGAAATTCGCGGAGGATTATTCCCTTGCGGGAAACGAGAATGTACATTTTGTGCAAACCGATGTCAATGACATCCTCAACAACCTGGGACCTATCTCCACACCCTCCCTCTACATCTATTCAGCAGAGAAAAAACTGATCAGACACCTGGATGGAGAAACACCGATCGGCGAGATCCTGCGCCACCTCTAATAAACACGGCGTGCCGCCGCCAGCATTTTTCCCCCGACAGCGGTGAATCCGATCAGAAAGTCCGTGCCGCCATCACGGAGGCCGACCTGCTTCCTGAGGTGATCCGCACGTAGTGGATAATTTCGGACAACTACGTTTCCTTTGCCGAGGGGAAAGTGTTTCATGAGCCCTTCTGACATGCGGGAGGCCAGTTCCTGGATCACAAATACTCTCCCGGGGAAACCGGTCGCACACTCATTTGAAGTATACAGGTGCGTGTTCGGATGAAGCTTGTACAGATTAAACCGATCTGCGATGCATTTGAATGCCCCCGCCTTTAGGATGGCGGCATTGGGCTCATAGAGGTAGCGCAATGGAAACTCAAAGCGCACCGGGCAGGACTGTTCGTCTGAGCGAAGAAACGAGAAGGTATCCGTTTTTTCTTTCAACAGATTCACTGCTTCCATAACAGGTTCTTCACTTTGCCCTTTCGAACAAAGGAACAGCAACTCCTTAACCTCGTGGTTGACCGCAACCACAAACACCTTCCGGGTGACGGGCAGTACGTTGAGCCCGAGTTGGATATCCAGCAATGGCGAGGCCTTCAGAAGAAGGTTGTCGGTCCGTTCAAGCAGCTGATCCATAAATGACGTGATGTCGGGGCTGCAGTCCTTCAGATCGATCCTTTTTTTGGATAAGCCGGCACGGCGTGAAGGATCCAGGTATACAAGATCGAAATTCATCGACGTTTGACTCAGAAATTCCCGGGCGCCTGCTGTATGGTATGTAACAGCAGGGGATCCAATGAATGAATGATTGTGCCTCGCAATGGCGAGGAGTTCCGAATCCGGTTCCACAAAGTGCACCTCGTCAAATACCCTGCTGAGGTATAAGGTATCAACACCCAATCCGCCGGTGAGGTCAACGCATCGATGATAGCGGGGAAGATCCGCAGCCCGCAACAATTCTGCCTTGAACCCCGCCGTACGTTCGGAAGAACATTGCTCGAGGTTGATGGAAGGAGGATAAATAATGTTTTCCGTCTGCCGGTAGGTGGGCAGCTTATGCCTCGCCTTACTTCGTCCGGCGATCTGCTGCGCGATCTCCGCGAAAGGAATTCCATTCAGGGTCTTGTGCCGCAAGGAAAGGGCATGGACGTCGTCCGCTTCATGTGCTTTGATGAAAGCCTGAACATCCGGGTCCAGCAATTGGGCGTTGAAGCGGGCTCGTTCCCTGCTAATAGACAAGGCTTTTCTCGAGCATGAACTCCGCTATTTGCACGGCATTGGTAGCAGCGCCTTTCCGAAGGTTATCAGCGACGACCCACATGTTCAGGGTGTTGGGCTGCGATTCGTCACGCCGCAATCTGCCAACAAACACGTCGTCCTTTCCTTTTGCATAAATTGGCATTGGGTATACGTTATTTATCGGGTCGTCCTGGACAACAATGCCCGGCGTGGCGGCGAGGATCCTGCGAACCTCGCTCAGATCAAAATCTTTCGCAAATTCGACGTTGACCGCCTCAGAATGGCCGCCGATGGTAGGCACACGGACCGTGGTCGAGGTTACCCCTATGGTGTCATCTCCCAGTATCTTTCGCGTTTCGTTGACCATTTTCATTTCTTCCTTGGTGTACCCATTGTCCAGGAAAACGTCGATATGCGGTAATGCATTCATGTCAATGGGGTGCGGATACACTTTTGTACCGTCAATACCCGAACGCTCGTCCATCATTTGCCGGACGGCATCCTTTCCTGTGCCGGTAACGGACTGATACGTGGACACGACGATGCGTTTGATCGTATACGCAACGTGCAAGGGAGCGAGCGCCAATACCATCTGAATAGTGGAACAATTCGGATTGGCGATGATGCGGTCGTCGATCCCAATAACGTGTCCGTTAATTTCCGGTACAACCAGCTTCTTGTCCGGATCCATCCGCCATGCCGACGAATTATCGATCACGATGGTTCCCACTTCAGCAAATTTGGGAGCCCATTGCAGCGATGTACCGCCACCTGCCGAGAAAATTGCGATATCCGGTGCGAGCTTCACCGCTTCCTCAATACTTATGATGCTGTAATCCTTGCCTTTGTAGGTGACCTTGCTTCCTACCGATTTGGCTGAAGCTACCAGATACAATTCGTCAAACGGAAAGCTTCTTTCCTCCATTACCTGGAGAATTTCCTGGCCCACAAGCCCCGTGGCCCCTACAACTGCAAGTTTCATGACCTTATTCTTTATTAGAATCACAAAAATAGTATTTTTGAAAGAGCCCAAAGCATAAGTATCAAAACTATGACCAAAATTCTTTGGGCCGCCGGGTTAACTATTGTTAGTTCGATTTGGTTCCGGACCCCTTCGTTTGCTCAGCTCGCTGATGATTTTTCAGACGGTGATTTTACCGCCGGCCCTCCCTGGGAGGGAAGCGAGTCGGATTTCTCCGTTCAATCCGGAGTTCTTCAGCTCCAGTCCCCGCAACCTGAAAAAGGATTGTCTTATCTGGCCACCCC
>DATBVZ010000508.1:0-11148 GCA_036515095.1 Cyclobacteriaceae bacterium
TGGCGTATGAAGAATTGCTCAGGCTGGTAAAGAGCGTTCAGGTGGTCGAGGGTTTCAGTGCGCTGAACAGGCATGTCAGTCCCAAATTATCATTGCTGCTGCCGGCCGGGCTCCTGGCAGGCTTGATTCTGGCCTTTCTCATCCTCGGCCTCCGGTATGTGATCAGCCTATCGCGCCAGGATGAATAACCTGCTCGTTTTACTTCGAAAGGAATTCACCCTTGAACTGCGACGTCAATCGGTTATTTCCGGCATAGCGCTATACCTGTTCAGCCTGGTGTTCATTTGTTACCTCACGTTCAACCTGCGTTCGAACGCAATCAATCAGGCTACCTGGTCTGCCTTGTTCTGGCTGGTGATTCTGTTTTCGGCCGTTAACAGTGTTGCCAAGAGTTTCATCGGAGAAAAACCAGGCACCTTCATTTACCTCTATATGACCACCGACGCGCATTCGATAATTATCTCCAGGATCGTATACAACTTCCTGCTGTGCGCTGTCCTTTCGCTGGTGGGATACGGACTCTTCGTGCTGTTCATGAATGACCCGGTGCTGGACCACCCGGTTTTTCTTGCAGGCCTGTTCCTCACTTCCCTGGGGTTTGCCAGTTCCCTGTGCCTTATTTCAGGAATTGCCGCTAAAGCGAGAAACAGTACCGTGGTGATGGCAGTCCTGAGTTTTCCCGTCATTATCGGAATCCTGCTTATGGCGATACGGATCACAAATAATGCCCTGGACGGTCTCGAATCGGCCGCCAGCAAGGATGAGATCCTTAATCTGCTGGGAATAAATTTGATCTCCGGAGCCCTGGCGTACCTGCTGTTCCCTTATATTTGGCGCAGCTAATTCGCGGGCCCTCGGATGCGGGATTCTTTACCCGGGTAAACCTATTTTGGGAGGCAGAACATGAAAAGCTGGTTAAAATTAACTGGTGTCTTTTTACTACTTTATACACATACAGGTGGGCTTTTATTCGATGTTCCCCGGCTGAGTATTCTCAACGAAACCATAAGGGCGCTTTATTTCCATGTTCCGATGTGGTTTGGAATGGTATTCCTTTATTGCATTTCCATCTACTATGCTATTCGGTACCTGAAAAATCCAACTGAGGATCATGACGTCAGGTCGGTTGAATTTGCTCATGTGGGTACAGCATTTGGTATTTTAGGGATCCTGACGGGCATGCTTTGGGCCAACTATACATGGGGATCACCGTGGCATGGCGATCCCAAGCAAAACGGGGCGGCCATCACGCTGCTGGTCTACCTGGCCTATTTTGTTCTACGGGGATCGCTTGAAAATCAGGAACAGCGGGCACGCCTCAGTGCCGTTTATAACATTTTCGCTTTCGCAGCCATGATCCCCCTGATCTTTATCATCCCGAGGCTGCAGAGCTCCATGCACCCGGGAAGCGGCGGAAACCCCGGATTCAATATTTATGATCTGCACTCATCCATGAGAATAGTCTTCTATCCGGCTATTGTCGGCTGGCTTCTTATCGGTTACTGGATTTCCACGCTTAGGATCAGGATCCGAATACTGCAAAACAAGACCATCGAATCATAAAGGAAGGGTATGAAATACGTTTTTGCGCTTTTGCTTTTTCTTACCGCGTTACTTGCCCGGGCACAGGAAAAGGTCGAAATGGCCGATACCATGCGGTCAAGCGGAAAGATATATATCGTTGTAGGTATTGTTGTCATCATCCTTTCTGGCTTGTTCGCCTACCTTTTTTTGCTGGACCGGAAGATTTCAAGACTGGAAAAGGAAACGGGGGCAAAACCAATTGACCGGGATTGACGTTTTTCCCTCGGCGGCCTGAAATAGTGGGTATTTTGGGTTAATTTTGCCTTCGACAACTATGAAAATCTCGCATATTATCCTGATCGCTGTAATTGCCGCCGCCGTGGGTATAATCATTACAAGTGCCGGGGATGCCAGCACGTATGTTACATTTGATCAGGCCCGGGAGTTGGCCAATTCAGGGAACCCGGGCAGCCTGCACGTGGTCGGTGAGTTGAAAAAAGACAGCGAAGGGGACGTAGTCGGCATTTCGCGTGGAAAGGACATGGTATCGTTCTCATTTGTAATGGTGGATGATAACGGCATGGAACAACAGGTGCAGTACAATCAGCCTATGCCCGCGGACTTTACCAAATCGGAGAAAGTAGTTGTCGTGGGAAGTTATCACGACGATACCTTTATAGCCAATAAGATCCTCCTGAAATGCCCTTCTAAATATCAGGAACAGAAGCAACTAACAACCGGTGGTTAACGACGCGACAGGGAATTTTGAATGTTAGTTATACAAGAAGTAGGAAATTGAGCGCTGATAAATGATGCATTATTTCATTGGTGACCTGGGTCACTTTTTTGTTATACTGGCATTTGTAGCCTCCCTGGTTACTTTCTTCTGTTATTTCAGGGCAGCCGGTATTACCCACAACCTCGGGGAAAAAAATAAGTGGCTCGTAAACGGCCGGGTAGGATTTTATACGCATAGTATCGCGGTTGCAGGCATAGCTGTTGCGCTTTTTATCATCATTGCCAACCATTACTTCGAATATTATTATGCGTTCAATTACTCAGACCGGAACCTTCCCACTCACTATCTCATCTCAACATTCTGGAACGGACAGGAGGGCAGCTTTCTCCTGTGGATGTTCTGGCAGGCGGTATTGGGGATCGTACTTATCCATACCAACCGGTTCTGGGAAGCGCCGGTCATGGCGGTATTTGCAATAGTTCAAGCCTTTTTGGCATCCATGATCCTGGGCGTTGTGCTGCCCGGCATCGAACTGAAATTAGGCAGTTCACCGTTTATCCTCCTGCGTGAAGTAATGCAGGATGCACCCGTCTTTAAGATGCAACCTGATTTTGTTCCAAAGGATGGTAACGGATTGAACCCCCTGCTTCAGAATTACTGGATGGTAATCCATCCCCCTACCCTGTTTCTGGGATTCGCCGCAACGCTGGTACCCTTTTCGTTCTGCATGGCGGGGCTCTGGCTGCGTCGGTACAAAGAGTGGGTGAGACCGGCATTGCCCTGGGCGATCTTTGCCGCCGGGATCCTCGGGCTGGGGATCCTGATGGGCGGCTACTGGGCTTATGAAACACTCAATTTCGGTGGGTACTGGAATTGGGATCCGGTAGAGAATGCCGTTTACGTTCCCTGGCTTATTTTGATCGGGGCGATTCATACCATGAATACCTACAAGAACAGCGAAACCGCATTGAAGTCCTCTGTTATCCTGGTTATAGCGGTATTCGTATTGATACTCTATTCGACGTTTCTCACCCGCAGCGGAATTCTCGGAGAATCTTCTGTTCACTCTTTTACCGATCTGGGTTTGTCCGGACAACTTCTCATCTACCTCCTCTTCTTTCTCGTATCCGCCGGTGTTTTGTCAGCCATTCGCTGGCATGAGATACCTACTTCGTCGGGGGAGGTATCCTTTGCTTCACGCGAGTTCTGGATCTTTGTAGGTGTCCTGATTTTGGCGTTGATGGGTTTGCAGGTGCTGGTGGAAACATCCAAACCTGTATTTAATGCCGTCAGCAAATTGGTTGGCGGTGCGGGCAACAGAGCCCCGAGGGCGGATGCGGTTCAGTTCTATTCCAATTTTCAATTGTGGTTTGCCGTGATCGTCGCGCTGCTGTCAGGGATAGGTCAGTTTTTCTGGTGGAAGAAAATGGATATTGAAAAACTGAAGAAAGAATTAATACCACCCGCCCTGATTGCATTGGTCTTGTTTGCCGTGATCATAACGGTGGGGCAGGTTTACACCGCCAGGTATATTGTCCTCACACTGGCGGCAACGTTTACCATCGTTGCCAATGCGACGATATTGGTTTCATTGCTCAAAGCCAGCCCCGGATTGTCCGGCGGAGCTATAGCCCACATCGGCGTAGGCCTTATGCTGGTAGGAATAATGGCCTCTTCCGGCTACTCGAAAGTGGTATCCCTAAACAACACCGGGATGCTTATCTCCAAAGAGCTAAGCGATGAATTCAATCGCGATAACCTGCTCCTGTCTTTACACGAACCACGAACCATGTCGGGTTATGAGATCGAATATATGGGTGCAAGGGTGGAGCCCAGGCACAAACGCGGTTATGTGGACAAAAATGATATTCTCCCTACCGGAAATCCTTACCGTGTAGTGGCCAGGCGCGATATCTATTTCGAAGGGAAAAAGCTTTTCTCGGAAAATGAAGAATTCGAGATACACCCCGAAAATACGTTTTATGAAATTCAATTCCGCCGCAACGGAAAGGTGGCCTTTGTTCAGTACCCCCGGGTTCAGACCAACGAGCAGATGGGGATGGTCACTTCGCCTGATATAAGCAGGGCGCTGACCAGGGATCTTTACACCTACGTGTCTGTGGAGATGCCGGGTGAAGCGAAGGATGACTGGAATGAGACGGAGGAAATAAGGGTGCAATTGGATCATGAGTTCTATGTGAACGATTATGTTTCCGTTCTCGAGAACATAGAACGGGTTATGGAAGTATCGGGGGTGGAGCTGGGCGATCAGGACGTTGCCGTGAAAGCGAGGATCAGGGTGGACGGTGAAAAGAAAACGTATTTGGCCGAACCGCTGTTTGTGATCAAGGACAAGATGGTCGGCAGGATACCGGCAGAAATTCCGGAGTTGGGTATACGAATGTCTCTGCTGTCGATCCATCCCGAAAGCAACGATTTTACCCTGGGTGTAAGTACACGACAAAAGGATTGGGTTGTGCTCAAGGCCCTGGAGAAACCCTTCATAAATGTCTTGTGGATCGGGACGCTCGTACTCATGACAGGATTTGGAGTTTCGTTGTTCCGGCGATCCGGGGAATTTATCAAAATGCGTGAAAAAGGACTGGAATAGAGCATTTCGGGACATTTATGGTATATTTATTGAGTTCCAAAGCAATAATGTCTTACGTGCATGAAAGTAACCGCTGATAATAAATTGAAAAATCTTATCGTGGTGGGTGACCGGGTACTTATCAAGCCTTCAAAGCAAACGGACAAGACAGACAGCGGCCTGTACCTTCCTCCCGGTGTTCAGGAAAAGGAAAAAATTCAAAGCGGGTATATTATAAAGGTTGGACCGGGATACCCGTTGCCCATCCCGGCAGACGAGGAGGACATCTGGAAAGGGAGAGAAGAAAGCGTCAGGTATTTGCCGCTTCAGGCGCAGGAGGGAGATATGGCAATCTTCCTTCAAAAAGGGGCAATCGAAGTACTCTATGAGCATGAGAAATATTATATCGTTCCCCAGTCATCGATACTTATGCTCGAACGAGAAGAAGAATTGTGATGGCGGGGATTTCGTTCGACGTACTGCGGACCGGAAAAAAGTACAGGTTGGTAAATCACGGCGAGGTTCATGAATTTACCATTGAGCGCATACTGGTAAATGGCGATTTTCTGGTGAAGGATCTGCTTACGCTGGAGCGTTATCACCTCAAGGATTTGATCAACTACGGAAAGGGAAAGGATTATTCCCTGGAAGAGCTCGCACCCGAAAACTGAGCGCACCTAATGAAAGGAAAAAAATGAGATTCTTTATGATTCGGATTCCTGCGCTGCTGCTTTTGCTGGCAGGCTTTGAGTCCTTTCCTCAAAACGCAGACGTCCCGCAGGATTTTCTGAGCAAGGACTTTCACAGGGAGCGAAGACAAAAGCTCAAAGAGAAGCTGCCTGCCAATTCCGTTGCCTTGTTTTTTTCAAATCCTGTCCGTAACCGGTCGAATGATGTTGACTATGTATACCACCAGGATCCCGATTTTTACTACCTGACCGGCTATCGCGAACCGAACGCGGTACTCCTCCTTTTCAGCGGGGAACAAACGGCGGCGAACGGCACAACGTACGATGAGATCATTTTTGTTCAACCCCGCAATCCCGAGCGGGAGAAATGGGAAGGCAGAAGATTGGGGGATACCCAGGTGCGATCGCTGCTGGGACTTGAGCAGGCCTTCGACAATACCGAGTTCCGGAAATACGATATCAATTTTTCGGAGTTTGATTCCGTACTCTTCTTTGATTTCAGGAACGACGTCAGAGACAACCCATTAGACTCGGCCGACCTGTACGATATCATCGAACAATTCAAGATCAAAGCAGCCTACCCGAAAAAAGACGCTCTAACCATTACCCGCCTGGAAGGGAAGAAGAGCAACCTGAACACAAAGGACCTTGCCGGGATTATGAGTGAACTCAGGGGTATCAAAACAAAGGAAGAACTTGAACTTATCCGCACCGCAGTATCCATCTCGTGTGTCAGCCAGGTGGAAGTAATGAAAGCCATCCGGCCTGGCATGTCCGAAAGGGAGGTACAGGGTATCCACGAATACGTGTTCAAGAAATACCAGGCTGAGGATGTCGGATACCCGTCCATTGTCGGAGGGGGGCATAACGGATGCATCCTGCATTACATTGATAACTACAAACCTTCCCTTGACTTTAAGGAACTGATCCTGATGGATCTGGGCGCGGAGTATCACGGATATACGGCGGACATAACAAGAACAATTCCGGTAAACGGCAAATTCTCAAAGGAACAACGGCAGATTTACGAGATTGTGCTGGAGGCGCAGGAGGCAGGAATGAAGATCTGCAGAGAGGGAACAACCTTTGCCGATCTGAACAAATCCACCAGAGATGCCGTCAACAAAGGACTGCATAAACTGGGCATCATCGCCGGGGTTGATACGGAAAATGCGTACTATCCGCATGGTTGCTGCCACCACATTGGCCTGGACGTGCACGACAGGGGCTCCCGGGATGCTTTAAGTGAAAACATGGTGATCACGATCGAACCGGGCATTTACATTGACGAAAACAGCGACTGCGATCCGAAGTGGTGGGGTATCGGAGTGCGCATTGAAGACGATTTTCTCGTACAGAAGGAAGGTTGCGAGCACCTTTCATCACGGGCACCCAGGGATCCCAATGAGATAGAAGCGATCATGCAGCAAGCTAGCCCGCTGGACGACTTTCTACTCCCGGATCTCCACAAGGCGGATTAGTATTGTTGCCCGAAACTTCCGTGCGCACTCAAGCATCGTTCTAATGAGCATTCGTATGTTATCTCCGGGCTGTATTTCATCGTCCCGCTCCAGGGCCGCGGTGGCCCGGTCCCTACAGGGTTGACGCTGATTTTGATCCCTGTCTGCGTGCCCACTTCGGCAGGGAGGCACTCCAGCACCTCAACACATTATTTGGCGTAATGAAATTCTTCCTTGTACTCAGGTAACGCGAAGCTGAACGTGGTACCACGCCCTACCTCGCTTTCAAACCATATCCGGCCATTGTTCTTTTCGGTAAACTCTTTGCATAACACAAGCCCCAGCCCGGTGCCGGCTTCCTGTCGGGTGCCGGGCGTTGTAAGGCTTTCCAGGGTAAAAATACCGGCGCGGTTCTCAGGGGCTATGCCTACTCCGGTATCCGCAACAGAAATTATGATCTCCGGTTCTTCGGCTTTTCCCCCTATCGTAACCGTTCCACCGACAGGGGTGAATTTTATGGCGTTGGTGAGCAGATTTCTCAGGACGGACTCAATCATTACCCGGTCGGCGTAAGCAAAGGAATCCGGCCGAACGTCGATCTGGAGGGTGATCAGCTTCTGCCGGATATCGTTTTCCAGAAGCCCGACGGTCTCTCTGATCATTGCGGATATGTCGAGACGTACCGGCCGCACAATTTCTCCTCGAAGCTGAAACTTGGCCCATTGAAGAAGGTTCTGAATAAAGTTTGTAGTTTGATCCAGGTGTGATTCGATCTCCGTGGAGACCGCCCTGAATTCTTCCTGAGTGAGTTTGTTTAGCTTGGTCAGGGCTAGCGACAACTTCAGGGAAGACAACGGGGCTTTGATATCATGGGAAACTACGGAAAAAAGCTTGTCCTTGATCTGGTTCAGCTCCTCCAGTTTCTCTTTCTGTTGTTGTATCTGCAGCGTGCGCATTTTCACTTCGTGTTCCAGTCGAACCTTTTCCTCTTTGCCTCGCTTGAGTTCAAGTTCTTTCGCCCGCTGGTTTTCTTTTACCAGCACATTCCATCGCTCACCCAGGGCCAGTGAAATCAGCAGCACCTGCAACACACAGCCTATCATTAACCCCTGGTAATTGACGCCCAGGTATCCCGGCGCGAGCCCAAGATTTCCCATGGTAAAAGCAACGGCCGCAAGCAGCAACGTAATCCAGGCAAGCAGGTAATAAAGCGCTGGCCGGAATTTTCTGTACAGGCAATACGCTGCAGCCACCAGCACGATGAGACAGTGTGTTAGTGTGAATACATGCAGGTACATGTACGAGATCTGCCGCATGAAAAATAGCATCAGCGCACCGGCAACCAGGTTAATGCAGGTGTTGATGATAAGCAGGTTGTCGAGTGCGGGACTGAAACGCCGGATGTTCAGGAATGAGCGCGTCAGCAGCGCTGAACTCAGGACGAAAAAGGGTCCGCTCAGGGCAGCGAAGTCGTCGTTAAGGCCAGGATGTTCAGGGTAAAGAAACAAAAAGGTATAACCCTGGAAGAAGGCGATAACATTGGCCATGCTTATGAGTGTGAATACATAGTAAGCCGTACTCTTATCGCGGATCGAAAGGAACAAGAACAACTGGTACATGACCATAATGAACATTGCTCCGTAAAAAAGACCGTTTATCAGCTGGGTATTGTAGGAAGCAACCTGGAAGGCACGAGGAGTCCAGAAGATTGCAGGAACCTGAACGGATGATATCGTCTCAACCCGGAGGTAAAGTGTGCTGGTCTGGCCCGGCTCAATGGTAAACTCAAAGATCGGATGCCGGTAGGGCAGGTCGCGTACATGCATGGGGAAAATGTCGCCGTTGACCTTATGCAATTCGCCCGGCCCCGAATCCGGCCGTACATACAAATCGATCTGATCCAGCGGTGCATACGGTACTTCAAGACGCCAGGCCGACTCGGATGAGTTGTTGATAATCCTGATCCTGAACCAATGCGTTCTTCGATCGAAACCAAAGCCGGGCGCTTTGCCCGGGTTAGGCAGGGGTTCAAAATCCATTTGCCGTACCTGTTCGATGCCAAGCTGTCCGGACTCATCCACCAGATGGCCGAGCCGCCCCAGAACCTCTTCCATGCCCGCGTCTGTCAGGGTAATTGTTTGGGAACGTGCTTCCCGGGCGCCAATCAGCAGACATAAAATAACAACGTACAGATAGCTCATCTTCGCATTATCTCTTGTTCAGCAACGCAAATTCTTTTGCGAAATAGGTGAGGATAACGTCAGCTCCCGCACGCTTAATGCTTAGCAGCAATTCCGTCATCACACGATCCCCATCCAGCCACCCTTTTGCATGCGCTGCTTTTACCATTGCGAATTCCCCGCTCACGTTGTACGCGGCGATGGGAAGATTGAAGTTATCCTTGAGAAGTTTTATTATATCGAGATAGATCATGGCCGGTTTTACCATGAGAAAATCAGCGCCCTCTTCGGTATCCAGCCGCGCTTCGGTCAAAGCCTCTCTCCCGTTGGCAGGATTCATCTGATAGGTCTTCTTGTCGCCGAACCTGGGAGCGGAGTCGAGGGCATCGCGAAACGGATTGTAGAATGCACTGGCATACTTGGCCGTATAGCTCATGATGGATACATCCTTGAATCCGTTCTCATCCAGTACGGTTCGAAGGTATCCTACGCGGCCATCCATCATGTCAGAGGGACCGATGATGTCGATTCCGGTTTCAGCCTGCGCCACCGCCATTTTACCCAGTATTTCAAGCGTCAGGTCATTGTCAATTTTTCCGTCCTTTACCAACCCGTCATGCCCGTCGGAACTGTAAGGATCCATAGCAACATCCGTAATGATGCAGATCCCGGGAAATTGTTTTCGGATTTCTGCGAGCGCCTTCAGGTAAAAGAAATTTCTGTCGTAGCTCGTTGAAGCGATCGCGTCCTTGTGGCGCTCCTCTACGGCCGGAAATATGTCAAAAGCATGAATGCCGAGCTTCACACATTCCTCGATCTCTTTCAGCATGAGGTCTGCGGACAATCGACAGATGCCCGGCATGCTGGCCACCTCCGTTTTCTGCTTGCTCCCTTCAAGGAGAAACAACGGAAAAATCAGATCCTTCGTGTCGACGGAGGTTTCTTCCACCATAGACCGTATGACCTGACTCTTGCGATTCCGGCGGGGCCGGGCATGGTTCAGGGGGAAAGGCATTGCTACAGGTTTCGCAGGTAAATTTATCAGTTTGCCCGTTACGATTGGTATTTATCAAGGATATGTTGGCTGACTAAGGTGTAGATTTCGCGCAGTTTCTTGTCGTTTTTGAGAAATAGGGCATGGCGGCGCAGAATTTCAAGGTCTCCGCGGCGCGCCGGACCGGTCTGTGCACTTTCGGGACCTGCATCCATGCTCTTGTTGATCGTTTCAGCGATCAGCGGCTCAAGCCATCGGGGGTCGAGATCATGCCGCTGCATCAGGTCGAATGCGATCGCCAGCATGTGATTGGTAAAGTTGGAGGCGAATACACCCGCGAGATGCAAGGCCAGTCTTCTTTCTGTCGGGATGGAGAGTGCCACCGACCCAATTGCCTGCCCCATTTCCATTAGCACCTTTGCGACTTCGGGATTCCGTCCCTCGATAAACACCGGTGTGTCATTCAGGTTTACTTTGATATTTTTCGAAAAAGTCTGAAGCGGATAGAACACACCCGTGTTCGGTGTTCCGGCAGGGTCCAGCGAACTTAAGGGGCTGCTTCCGGAAGTATGAACGAGGATTGCATGCTCCGGAAGCAGTATCTTACCTGCGATCGATTCAATGTCATCATCGGTTACGGCAAGAATTATTACCCGCGCATCGCCGGAGGAGAAATCAAGCGACCTTTTGATCACGGCACGGTATAGCCTTGAAACAAGTTTTCCGGCCTTGCCGGTGTCACGGCTGTACACTTCACTAACCTTGTAACCGGCATTATCCAGTGCCGGTGCCAGGTGCCAGGCAATGTTCCCGGCGCCGACAAAGGCAATGGTCTCGTTGTTTTTCTTCATGCAATTTCCCGGGCGAAGTAATGGCTTTGATGTTGGACCTTGTGTCAGGAACCGATGCCATGCACGATCCTGTTCTTATTGTTAACGTCTTTGATTATTTCTACCCCACTGAAACGATGAG
>DATBVZ010000509.1:0-3474 GCA_036515095.1 Cyclobacteriaceae bacterium
AGCGTAACAGTCCTGTTATACACAAGCTTGTTGTCATTTGACTCCTGGTCCAGGCAGAAATACCCCTTCCGCAGGAATTGGTATCTTTCACCGGGCTTCGCGGTGAGCAACTCCGGTTCGCCATAGGCTACGGGCATTACGGTCAGTGACTCCGGGTTGAGGTGGTCGATAAAGGTACCTTCACCTGCATCCGGATTTTCCACCTTAAACAGCCGGTCGTACAGGCGCACTTCTATCTCTACTGCATTCGGAACGCTAACCCAGTGAAGCGTGCCCTTAACCTGGATACCGGAAGTGTCGGACCCGCTTCGGCTTTCCGGAAAGTAGGTGCACCGCAACTCCGTAACGTCACCGGAAGGATCCCGGATCACGTCGTCGCAGCGAATGATATAGGCGCTCTTCAATCGCACCATCTGGCCCGGCGCCAGGCGGAAATATTTTTTCGGGGGGTTTTCCATGAAGTCCTCGCGCTCAATATAAATCTCACGACTGAAAGGTAAAGGACGCACACCCGCTGTTTCGCTTTCCGGGTTGTTCTCGCTTTCCAGCATTTCCGTTCTGCCCTCAGGAAAATTCGTAATGACCACTTTCAGCGGATCAAATACGACCATACGCCGTGACGCTACCGTGTTGAGGTGTTCCCGCACGCAGAACTCCAGCAATCCCACGTCGATGAGGTTATCCCTTTTGGCCACACCGATCTTATCGCAGAAGTCGCGGATGCTTTCCGGCGTATAGCCCCGTCTTCTCATCCCGCTGATGGTGGGCATGCGCGGATCGTCCCAGCCGGCAACATGGCCTTCGTTGACAAGCTTAAGGAGCTTGCGCTTGCTCATGATCGTGTAGTTCATGTTCAGCCGCGCGAACTCATACTGTTTCGACGGATAGATCTCCAGGTTGGCGATAAGCCAGTCGTACAGTTCGCGATGCGGAACGAATTCCAGCGTACAGATGCTGTGCGTGACCTGCTCGATGGCATCGGATTGTCCGTGCGCAAAGTCATACATGGGGTAGATACACCATGTATCTCCCGTTCGATGGTGGTGCGCATGCTTGATCCGGTACAGGATGGGATCCCGCATATGCATGTTCGGGTGGGCCATATCTATTTTAGCCCGCAGGACCTTTTCGCCGTCCTTATACCTTCCTTCCTTCATGGCCGTGAACAGCGTGAGGTTTTCTTCCACGCTCCGGTTGCGATGCGGATTTTCCTTGCCCGGTTCCGTCGGTGTGCCTTTTAGTTCCGCGATCTGTTCGCTGGTACTGTCATCGACGTACGCGAGTCCTTTGTTGATCAGTTTTACGGCAAACTCATAGAGTTGTCCGAAGTAATCCGACGCATAGCGTTCCTTTGCCCACTGAAATCCCAGCCATTGCACATCGTATTTAATGCTGTCCACATACTCCGTTTCTTCCGTAACGGGATTCGTGTCGTCAAACCGGAGGTTCGTTTCACCCCCAAAGTCAGCCGCCAGGCCAAAGTTCAGGCAGATGCTCTTGGCATGCCCGATATGCAGGTAGCCATTGGGCTCCGGGGGAAAACGGGTGATAATCTTCTTGTATTTACCTTCCTTCAGGTCCCTTTCCACGATCTCCTCCAGGAAGTTCAAGCCCTTCTCTACTATCATAATCCAGGTATCTAAGCCCTGCAAAGGTAAAAATTGGTTTGGTTTGGTGCGACCTGGGTTAAAAATTAGGTGACTTAACTATGTCGAGATCGTTTGTTTTCTGAGCCGGGCGGCCTTCCGTGCATCAGGGGCCTGTCAGGTACGAGCAGTTCACGAGCAACAAGGGGCGCTTCGATAGGGGCCTGCTTTCTAATTCGTGCGTGCGAACTCGATGGGGGTCCTTCGGTACTCCTGCGTCGTACCTCCCAATGAACTACTCCGCCGAAGAGCGCAGTGCGTCAGCACAAGCTCTGCGAAGGACCCCCTTGAGATTCGTACAATCGAAGTGGTGTGCACGTATCAACGCAAATATTCAAAACAAGAAGACCGCGTAATTTCCATGTTCTCGGAAATCACACGGCCTGTTATTGCTGGTTTAAGGCAGAAAATTACTTCTTTCCCCCACCGAAGAAACCACCTACACGGATGCCGATGTAGTTATTCTTAATGCCATTCGTTTCAGGAACTATGTTATAGTCCAAAGCAAATGTAAAGTGACCCGAGTCAAAGCCCACGCGCGGATAGAAACCGAATTTATTGGCGGCTGCAACAACCGCCGTTTCCGTTTCGCCACCGCCGGCACTAACGGCAACACTGGTGGAGGCTAATGAGTACGTCCCAAATCCAGCGCCCGCAAATGGTCTGAACTTGTTGTTGTTGAAGTAATACTGTCCGTTTAGGGTATAGGAGGCTAAGGCGGCTACGTCTACTTCAGCGCCTGATTCGTTAGCATATCCCCTGCCAATAATAGCGCCTTCAATCCGAAGATTCAGGAGAATCTGGTCTGTTACTCTGTAACCGGGCTCAAGAGTAACAAGAACGCCGCCTTTGGCGCCGCTTCCGCTCGCCATGGCATAACCCAGACCAACACCTACTCTGAACGCCTGGTACTCCTGGGCAAGTGCGCCGGCGGCAGTCACAACCATAAACATCAAAACAGTTGAAATTTTTTTCATAGTCAGATTAGCTTTTGTTTGAAGTAAAAGTCCCTATACCCCGGTTGCCAAAAAAGGCAAGGAAGCGGCCAATGTTACATGGCTGATATATCTGCCGGTTTAATAAGCGAATGCTGGCCGGATGTGACCTATGAAATTTCATTCGTCAAATAATTCCATTCCGGATTCGCACTGCTGATCAGGTTAATCGTCCGTTGACGGGGCTTTCCCTTGATGTACTTTTCCCTTTTGAAGGCACTTCAATTGAATCAAATTCCTCGTAGAACAAGTTTATAGACTATTGTAGCGTGCCGTAAAGCAGGTCGGATTCTGCTTTGTGCTATGTTCCCAGTCGAACAGGGAGGTCGTTTGAAACGCCCGTGTAAAGAGTTGTGTTGTGTTTGCTAGTAAGAATGTATACCCACGAATATGGCATACGTTAAACATAGCATCGCCTTATTTAAAGTGCAAATGGGCAGTGGCTAGTTGTTGCTTTGAATGCACCCTCGCACCATCTCTCCCAAACATTGTCATCCTTCGGTACTCCTAACGTCGTACCTCAGGATGACACGCTGTAAGGAAGGGAGTGCGGCCTTAGTGAGTCGTACAAGCATTTTCTTTTTAACCCCTGGTGTAACATCCCAACAAGGAATCAGACTAATCACTAAATTCCAGCGTTAGTACCTCGATCCAGCAAATCAAACCCTTCCCCCATGCTCCGCAACAACCTCAAATTCTTTGTCCGGATATTCCTGAAAGACAAATTCTATTCCATGCTCAATATTCTGGGCCTTGCCCTGGGCATAGCCGTGAGCATTATTCTGCTGCTTATCCTGCAAAATGACCTTACCTACGACCAGCATCATGCCAAT
>DATBVZ010000510.1:0-8140 GCA_036515095.1 Cyclobacteriaceae bacterium
TATCATCATGACTTGATAGATATTGCCAGAGCAGCCAGGCCGTCAGAAAAACAACCCAGCTGTGAAGATATCACCGTCCCATCCTTCAGGATCAGTAGAAGTAAAACCCCTTTCACGGATGAACTGCTGGTGGATAACAAAAACGGTGACAAAACGGACTTCGACATGGAGTGATGCAGTAAAATATTGATATTCCACTGAATCCGTATCAGCCAGTGATCCGGATATATTATTTCCTGATATCTGGCTTCTCATATCCGTAAAGTGTTGCTATCCTAATGTCAAGGGGCGGCTGTACATTCAATTGTGCAGCCAAGCATCAAAGTATAAAGGCATATACTACTGTATTAAGGATAGCAGGAACGATGGAGCAAACTACGGACACGGACAAGCTGGATACAGGTCTCGCATGTATTGTTATTATTTCACATTTACATGGACTGCCTGCCAATCTTTCACAACTCCGTCATCAGTTCGGTGTATCAGGTAAGGAATTCACAACCACAGAAATACTCAGGGCCGCAAAGTCTCTTGGTCTCAAGGCTAAAGAAATTATTTTTGACTGGTCCTGTTTAAACAGAATACAACTACCAGCCATCGCCCAGCATAACGACGGGCATTATTTCATACTGGCACAAGTTAAGGATGATAAGGTACTGGTTCAGGATCCGCTGGAAAAACGCCCACTGGCCATTATTTCAGAAGATTTCCAGAAAAAATGGAATGGAAAACTAATTCTCTTAACGAAACGGGCCGGTCTGCTGGGTGAATTCAGGCGTTTTGATTTCTCCTGGTTTGTACCGTTCATATGGAAATACAAGAAACTGTTGGGTGAGGTACTGCTGGCCTCATTCTTTATCCAGTTATTTGCCTTGATTACGCCATTATTTTTCCAGGTCGTCATCGATAAGGTCCTGGTGCACCGGGGGTTGACCACACTGGATGTGCTCGCGGTGGGTCTGTTGGTAGTTTATGTTTTTGATGTATTGCTGAATGGTCTGCGTAATTATGTCTTTTCCCATACCACCAATCGCATAGACGTCGCACTGGGCGCAGATCTGTTCAGACATCTGCTCAGATTGCCTCTGAATTATTTCCAGGCCAGACGCGTGGGTGACACAGTAGCCCGTGTCCGGGAACTGGACAGTATCCGCAATTTTATTACTGGTTCTGCAGTAACATTGATTATCGATCTGTTTTTTACCTTTGTCTTTTTTGCTGTGATGTATCTTTACAGCCCGATATTGACTTATGTGGTCCTGGGTACCATTCCTTTTTATATTTTATTGGCAATAGTAATAACACCCATCCTGCGGGCAAGATTGCACGAAAAATTCAATCGGGGTGCTGAAAACCAGGCCTTTCTGGTGGAATCGATTAACGGCATTGAAACACTCAAGACCAGTGCTGTTGAGCCACAAAGCCAGCGTCGTTGGGAAGAACAATTGGCCGCCTACGTCAGGGCCAGTTTCATGGCTACCAATCTGGGTAATATTTCGGGTCAGGTCGCATCATTTATTAACAAGCTCACGATATTATTGATCCTCTGGATTGGCGCCAGGCTGGTTATAAACGGTGATTTGAGTGTTGGGCAACTGGTGGCATTTAATATGCTAGCGGCCCGGGTCAGTAGTCCTATACTGCGTCTGGTACAACTTTGGCAGGACTTTCAACAAGCCGGCATCTCGGTACAGCGGTTGGGTGATATATTAAATGTCAAACCGGAACCCACCTATTCTCCTGGGCGGGCCTCGTTACCGCAGCTTGCAGGCCGCGTAAGTTTTGATGGAGTCACTTTCCGGTATCGGCCGGATGGCCCGGAGGTCCTGCGTAACATTTCATTACAGGTGCACCCCGGCGAAATTATTGGGATCGTTGGTCGTTCCGGTTCCGGCAAAAGTACGCTGGCCAAATTGATACAACGGCTTTATGTACCGGAAAGCGGCCGGGTGCTGGTGGATGGTGTGGATCTGGCCATGGTGGATACCGTATGGTTACGGCATAACATCGGTGTTGTTCTGCAGGAAAACTTTTTATTCAATCGTTCCGTGCGGGAAAATATTGCTCTTACCGATCCAGCCATGCCCATGGAACGGGTCATCCATGCTGCAAAGCTTTCCGGCGCCCATGAGTTCATTCTGGAATTGCCGGAAGGCTACGACACCATCGTAGGTGAACATGGCTGTAATCTTTCCGGTGGCCAACGTCAGCGTATCGCCATTGCCCGTGCGCTCATCACCAATCCACGTATACTTATTTTTGATGAAGCCACCAGTGCGCTGGATTATGAATCGGAATATATCATCCACCAGAACATGCGTTACATTTGCAAGGACCGCACGGTATTTATCATTGCCCATCGCCTGAGCGCAGTCAGAAACGCCAACCGGATACTCGTAATAGAAAAAGGCCAGATCGTCGAGAGCGGCACACACCGGGAATTGATTGAAAAACCAGGTTATTACGCACGTTTATATGCACATCAAACCGGTTTGTTTAACAGCGCAGTCAATGAAACATGAAGTTGTTATTTGTTATGGCGGGCAACATATTCATCGAGCAGATTCCGGATCATCTTCTGGTACTGTACATGATGCTTGGCCGCCTGCTTTTTAAAGAATTCCAGACTGGAGCGGCTTAATGATATGGTAATTTTCTGCCTGTCTTGCCTGAATACCAGTTTGTCCGGTGGAGGAAGAAAGTCTTTCACGATCTCAAGTTCACCAACAGGTTCATCTCCCGGTGGAAGATCAGTATATTTTATTTTTTTCTTCATAAATTTTCTTGCCTCTGCGCCAACGTCCAGCGCCGATAATACGAATAACATTTTCCCGATAGGTAAACCTTACCGTCATAATGGATTCTCTTGTTTTACCAATGCAAAAATACCTGTTTCCGGTAATGTTGTGAGTCACATCACGCACAATAATTCTCTGTGGGTCTGCAAAAACAGTCTCAGCTTCGGAGAAAGAAATACCGTGTTTCAGACGGTTTTGCATGTCCTTAACCATATCCCATTCAAAGCTTTCCTTGCTCATTCGCCAAGTTTAGGGCATAGCCATAATAAAAGAAATATATATAACCATATAAATATACATACGATATGAACAAGAACGAAGCACTGGAATTCTTGCCCGCTGTCCTGGAAATCCAGGCAACCCCGCCGTTACCCATCAGCCGCTATATTCTCTGGGCGATCATATTGTTTTTCATTTTCACGGTAGTGTGGGCAAGTATTGGTGAGGTGGATATCGTCGGTGTGGCACAGGGCAAGATCATTCCAAGCGGTAAGATCAAGATTATTCAGCCGCTGGAAACAGGAGTAGTGCGTAGCATCCTGGTCAAAGAAGGCGAACGGGTTGAAGCAGGTCAACCTCTCATTGAACTCGATACCACCCTCGCAGGTGCCGATCATCTATCCATCAAGGAACAACAACTTGTCTTCAAGCTTGACCGCGTCAGACAGTTAACCATTCTGAATACACTTAACAAAGATCAAACGTCTATTGATCATTTCAACGGTTTATCAGAAGCCACACCTGAACAAATCCGGTTACAAAAAGAGCGGGCCAGGAGTTCATTAAATGAATATCAGGCAAAAATTGGGGCATTAAAAGACGAACAGCGGCAACGGCAGGCAGAACGCAATGCCGTCGATCAACGCATACAACAACTTGATGCCACCCTTCCACTGATTACAGAACGCGCTAAATCACTGGAGGAAATGGCCAAAAAAAACATGCTGCCGCGTGTACAATGGCTGGAACTCGAACAGGAGCGGATCGAACAGGTCAAGGAACGGGACGTGCAAAAAAATAATCTGGACAGTCTCGGTGCGGCCATTGCCAATATCAATCAGCGTTTGGCAGCACAAAAAGCAGAGTTTGAATCACAAATATTAACTGAACTGGCTGATGCGGAAAACCGGATTGCCGCCTTTGAACAGGAAAAGGTCAAGGCCAAAAAGCGGGTTACATTACAAAAATTAATCGCCCCGGTCTCCGGGAAGGTGCACCAGTTGGCCGTACATACTATTGGTGGTGTGGTCACGCCCGCGCAGGAACTCATGCATATCGTCCCGGATGAAGATGCCGTCGAAGTAGAAGCCTGGTTGCCGAACAAGGACATTGGTTTTGTGCATGAAGGCCAGGCAGCAGAAATCAAAGTGGAAACTTTTCCCTTTACCAAATACGGTGTGATCGAAGCAGAGATACTTAATGTATCCAATGATGCTACACCCGATGAATATCTGGGACTCGTTTATGCCATGCGTGTGAAGATGCACAAAACCATCATGAAAGTAGAAGAAAAAATGATCAATCTTTCACCCGGCATGGCGGTGACTGTGGAAGTCAATCTGGGCAAGCGCAGGTTGATTGAATATTTGTTGAGTCCCTTGCTGAGGTATAAAGATGAGAGTGTGAGGGAGAGGTAATTATGGCCAAGAAAAAAAGAACAAATGAAATGAGTGTAATTCCTTTGAAGAGCATTACAAACGCAATTCTTTTTATTCGTGGTCATAGGGTTATTTTGGATTCAGATCTGGCGAATCTTTATGAAGTTGAAACCAAGGCGCTTACCAGAGCAGTCAGGAGAAATATTGAGCGTTTCCCAGAAGATTTCATGTTTCAATTAAATGACGAAGAATTTGAAAACTTGAGGCACCATTTTGGTACCTCAAGTCAATGGGGTGGTAGACGTTATCCACCCTATGCCTTTACGGAACAAGGTGTCGCCATGCTTTCCGGTGTTTTACATAGTGAGCGAGCTGTTCAGGTCAATATTGAAATTATGCGCACGTTTGTAAAATTGAGAGAAATGCTTTCCGGTCATAAAGATCTTGCCAAAAAACTGAATAACCTGGAAAAGAAATATGATGAGCAGTTTAAGGTCGTTTTTGATGCGATAAGACAATTGATGAACACGAACGATAACAAAAAGAAAAGATCGATTGGATTTGCTCCGTGGACAGATAATAAATTAAGGGAATTATGAGAATGTGATGGGGAGATGATAATTTTTAATTGTGAAATCAATCGAGCTTGATCCATTGATTTTCTTAATACTCTAAGTAGAGGAATATAAATATACCCTTTTCAGGGGATTCACCCATAAAGCAAACAGGATAATATTAATTATGTTTATAAAAATAAATGACGTGCATGGATGCACTAATGCCGCGGGGACATGATGTCTATGAGCGGTCTGTCACCTTTTTCTATGAGGCAGCAAATCTATCTGGGCGAAGAGCGGTTTGTCGAGGCATTACAGACCAAACAGGCAGATGGTCGAGATTTGACGGAAATTCCAGCAGGATCAAGGATCAAGGGGTCAGAGAACTTGAAAACGGAACAAGTTTTTAATACGCTATGAAACAGAATTATTACAAAGGAATTGTGATGCCTAGAAAGCCAAGGATCGTATTACCCGGCCATCCTGTTCACATCATTCAACGTGGCAATAACCGTAGTGCTACGTTTTACACAGACGATGATTATCGTTTTTATCTTGAAGCCTTACATAAGGCAAGCAAACAGTATCATTGCGCCATCCATGCCTATGTATTGATGACCAATCATGTTCATTTGTTGGTTACTCCAAAGACTGAAAGTGGAGTATCAAATTTGATGCAATCTGTCGGTCGGCGTTATGTCCGGTATATCAACCACACCTATCAACGTACAGGGACCTTGTGGGAAGGTCGTTTTAAGCACAGTCTGATTCAAGATAATTTTTATTATCTGATATGTTCAAGATATATTGAATTAAATCCTGTTCGAGCCGGGATGGTGGAGCGGCCAGAAGGCTACCCGTGGTCGAGTTACCCACATAATGCACAAGGCCAGCCAAACCCGCTCATTCAACCACATGCACTTTATCTGGCATTAGGTCAATCGAAGGACGAACGGACACAAAACTACCAGGCATTATTTCAAGTGCATATCGATCGCGACACATTGGAAGTAATACGTAAAGCGACAAATAAAGACCAGGTACTTGGCAATGATAAATTCAAAGCAGAAATCGAACAGATGTTGAATCGCAGAATAACCTCATACGAACATGGAGGAGACAGGAAAAGTGAAACATTCAAACAAACACAATAATAAAATGAGCTATAGGACTATTATCAAGTTCTCTAACCCCTTGATTTTATGACCCTAAGCTTCCTAGGCAACGATGTGCTCTATGGCGATGCCGACATTAGGCAATGGAGAACGGCAGCATGATTGGTTTATATATTTTAGTTGTTGGGAGCATATATTTTCTGCTTGCAGTGTTTACAACTTTTTGGCTTGCAAGTCGACCAAAAAAGACGATACATCAAATTACAATATTTACCTTTGTAGCCGCTATTTTTGTATTAATTCCTACTTGGGACATTATTCCAGGACGATTATATTTCGATCATCTGTGCGAGACTGAAGGTGGGTTAAAGATTTATAAACAAGTGGAGTTGCCTGCGGAATATTGGGATGAAAATGGAAATCCTAAGTTTATAAAAGATAATGGAGATGTTGATAGAGTAACACTCGATATTTTTTTTGATTTTTTTGTTGAAAAGAAAATGATTTCAGATGTTTTTCATATTCAATTAGTTAATTTCATCATTAAGGAAAAAAAATCGAAAACCCAAGTAGGTATATATTCAAGTTTTGGATATTTTAGTGGATGGTTAGTAAATAATAGTGGGATACATGTGCGAGGTGAAAGTTGTCCAGATCCAAACAAACGGCCTGCATTTTATGAGGCTATATTATTAAAAGTTGCAAGACCAAATATTAATATCAATTTTTAAGGAGTAACAACTATGTCAAGTGCAATCTCTTCATATTTTGAAAATGCACAATTGTCATTTGCTTCATATGCTGTTTTGCAAAACACCATGTCGCAAGAGCAATATATAAACAGCTTGATAAATAGTGCAGGCATGGCCACCCAACAAGCCATTGATTTTTCTAATACTTATAAAATTATTGATCAATTCACTGATACACTGAGCGGTTTCTCGGCGACAGTGTTTCAGAATAGGGAAACTCAGGAATACACCTTCGCTATCCGTGGCACGGAAGATATTATTGATATCTGGTACGCTGATATTCTAGGTATTGCATTAGATGGATCTGCACAGGCACAGATTAATGCCATGAATGCATATTTTGGTCGTTTAATTACTCCGGTAGAATTTGGTGGCCAAGGTTTACTTGACCAAGATGTCGTAGTAAATGTTGCTGGTCATTCGCTGGGTGGTCACCTCAGCACAGTCTTCACGTTGCAGTGGTACAATCATGTAAATCATGCCTATACCTATAACGGTGCAGGTACGGGTATTGGCGATTTAAGTGCGGCTATGGTTCAATTGATTGAGATATTGGGACTTGATCCTGGTACTCCACTTCCAAATGAGAAAATCACGAATCTCTATGGTGAACCTGGCTTGGAAGTAACTGCTGGCGTCGGCGTGCTATTCGGTGATGTTGTTCCAGCATTTATTGAAGATCAAGGTGTAATTCCAGGTAATCTCCTTATTGGCAATCATAGTATTTTGCATCTTGCTGATGCCCTAGCCATTTATAATCTGCTGGCCACCATTGATTCATCTCTCACAATATCAACGGGTACAGTGTTATTAGAATCGGTTTCGAACAACACGAATAATACTCTGGAAGAATTGGTGAATGCCCTAGGAATCTTGTTCAAAACAGGGACGACAATTACAACAGGAGATCGTGATCAACTTTACACACGTCTATCGGACATTAATGCTGCTTTGTTTGATACTAATGGGACATTGAAACCCAACTACCAAAACCTCACCATCACTCCCTTATTACAAAGCGACCCGGCGAATAAATTCAAAGTCCGGGCATTGGGACTGGATCTGGAAAATCCTGAAGACGCCATTGCCTATCGCTATGCACTGGTCAATCTCAATCCCTTTGTCATCACTGGAAACAATGCGCTGTATGAGGATAACCATAACCAGAACAGTGAACTGGATCTGTATGATGAAACCACCGGTGCAGGCACGTTAACGGAACAATACCTCGACGACCGTGCGAAGATGCTTGTAGCCAAGATCAGCCTGGGAATTCAAGACCTTGCCAGTGAATTACCGGTGAATAAAACAGGCGAGATA
>DATBVZ010000511.1:0-3079 GCA_036515095.1 Cyclobacteriaceae bacterium
CTGCTGCATGCCTTGAACCGGTCAAGCGGATCGATATCCCTCCATATTCCATGGGATATTCCCGGGAATGCAACGGAAGTAATGGCGCTGGCCGGCGAGCTTGACCTTGAATTTGATGCCGTCAACTCGAATACATTTCAGGATCAGGCAAATCAGGATTACAGCTATAAGTTTGGCTCCCTTTCACATACGGAAAAGTCCGTACGCCAAAAGGCTATCCAGCATAACATCGATGTAATCAACTATGGCAAGGCCCTGGGGTCAAAAGCCCTGACCGTATGGCTTGCCGACGGTTCCTGCTTTCCCGGGCAGTCCAATTTTGCCAAGGCGTTTCAGCGAACCCTCTCTTCGCTGAACGAGATATACAGCGAGCTTCCCGACGGTTGGAAAATGTTTGTAGAGTACAAACCCTATGAACCGAATTTCTACTCAACGGTCATCCAGGACTGGGGTACATCATTCCTGCTGGCCGGAAAGCTCGGTGCGAAAGCATTTACACTGGTAGACCTGGGTCATCACTTGCCGAATACCAACATTGAGCAGATTGTGGCAACCCTGATGATGGAAGGCAAGCTGGGTGGATTCCATTTCAACGATTCCAAATATGGCGACGATGACCTGACGGTAGGAAGTATAAAACCGTATCAGCTCTTTCTGATTTTTAATGAACTTGTATATGGGATGAATAATCCAGCCTCCACCAATCCGCCACCCGCCTGGATGATAGACGCCAGCCACAATGTCAAGGATCCGCTGGAAGACCTGCTTCAATCCGTTGAAGCGATCAAACTGGCATATGCGCAGGCACTTCTGGTAGATCATGAGGAATTGGAGGCAGCCCGGGATAACAACGACGCTGTCCTTGCACAGGAGATCCTTCAACATGCATTCCGCACCGACCTGCGACCGCTGATCGCAGAGGCCAGGCTGATTGCCGGCGGCGCCCTGGATCCGGTGTCGGCATTCCGTAACCTGAACGTAAGGAAACACCTTATCGGTGAAAGAGGGCTTAAGACCGTCTCGACCGGACTATAACCCCGCCATGTCCAGACCCGTAACCGCCGTATTTGACATCGGGAAAACCAACAAGAAATTCTTTCTGTTCGATGAGAGCCTCGAGGAAATACACCACGATTACCTGAAGTTGCCGCTGATACAGGACGATGACGGATATCCATGCGACGACCTTCAGGGCATTGTGAACTGGATAAGTAACACTGTAGATAGCCTGTTAGAAAACACTGAATATCAGCTAATAAAGGTCAATTTCTCAACCTATGGTGCAACTCTTGTTCACCTTGATGAAGGAGGAAACCCTGTCACTCCGCTATACAATTATCTGAAGCCGTATCCGGATGAACTGGCGGCGAAGTTTCGGGAAAAGTACGGGGAAGAGGAGAATGACCTCGCCACAGCATCACCTTTCCTGGGGATGCTCAATTCCGGTTTGCAGCTCTACTGGTTGAAGCACGCGAGGCCCGATCAGTTCAGGAAGATCCGGCATACGCTCCATTTTCCTCAATATTTATCGTACGCGCTGACCGGAAAAATGGTAAGTGAACCTACGTCTATCGGGTGTCATACCAAGCTTTGGGATTTCAGGAACAGGTCGTATCATGCCTGGGTTGCTGAGGAAGGTCTGTTGCCGTTGTTTCCGGAGATAGTAACTGCTTCAACTTCCTACCCGGCTGAGCGGCATGGCCGTTCATTTCGCGTAGGCGTCGGTATCCACGACAGTTCCTCCGCGCTAACCGCTTATCTGATGAAGATAAAGGATCCATTTCTGCTGCTCTCAACCGGAACCTGGAGCATTGCCATGAATCCATTTACCGGTGACAACCTGACATTCGAAGAGCTTCAGCGCGATTGCCTCAGCTACTTGACAATTACCGGCGCGCCCGTAAAGGCGTCGCGCCTGTTTCTCGGTCACGAACTGGATCATCAGCTCCGCGCGTTAAACCGGTTGTTTAGTGCGGACGCGCGGTACTACAAGAAGGTTGAGTTGAACCGGAGTTTTTTGCGTGCCATAGAAGCCGGGACAGTGAGAAACCTCTATTACCCTGAGACCATTGAAAACAAGTCGCTCGTTGACGATGTTTTCCCTGCGCAGCAATGGGATCCCTCGGGTTGCTCGTCATACGAGGAAGCGTATCATCATGTGATGTGGGGACTGGTAAGGCTTCAGGTCGCCTCCATCAGGCTGGCTCTGGGAAGTTCACCCATCCGAAAGATATTCGTGGACGGCGGTTTCGTAGACAACACGATCTATCTTCTGCTGCTGAAGCACTTCCTCCCGGATTACGATATCGAACCTTCCCATTCACCCCTTGGATCCGCCTACGGAGCCGCTGTGGTAGTCAATGAGTGAATGAGTGAATTGGTGAATGAGAGAATGGGCTGTGAGAAATCATCATGCTCACTTTACGCATTCCCTCCAATCCCTTATATTTCCCTGCTCCCCGTGAACCGCGCCAGTTCGGTGAGGGTGCCTACATCCAGGGCGGTACCTTCTTCAAACAGTACATACTCCACCTTGTAGCCTTTTAGCATGGCCGCAAGGATCACATCGCCAACGTACAATTCTCTGGTCTTATCGTTGACCTTGATGGTGCCTTGCTCGTTTCCGGAGATCAGCGCCCCGAGGTATTCGTGCAGAAATTCCGTAAATGAGGGTCCCCATACCGCGCTGGTCCAGCCGTACGTTAAATCAGGCCGGTCCTCCTTAATCACGATGTTGTTGATCTTGCTGCCATCAAACTCGATCATATCGCAGCTCTGGTAATTCGGCATTTTAAAAAGGGACAACACCACATCGGCATGGGTATGCTCAATTTTTTCTATCAGGTGAACGAAAAGATCCTCGGGCTTGCAGATCATATCGGGAAAGCCAAGCGCCACGTAATCGCCCTTAACGAAGGGGTAGGCCTGGTCAATGGTGAACGGCGTACCGAATGGAAGATTCATCATCAGGTACGAGATATTCACCCCATGGTTTCGGCCGTCTTCGAGATACGCGGGTATATCCCATTTTCCGCTCCGGATGATAAAATGAATATTCGTGATGCCTGCAAGGCGGTAG
>DATBVZ010000512.1:0-4549 GCA_036515095.1 Cyclobacteriaceae bacterium
TACCGCAACCTTCTGACCAAATTGTCTTGTTAGCTCAGAAGCCTGTATGGCCAAGGTATGATCACCGTCCGTATGAGGACGGATGTCCCCGGTAGTCCCGACCTTTTCGGTAGTTTCTTTCATCGTTGCGCCATGCATTCCTGGTAAATGTAAAAGTGAAGGATAAACAATAATTGTACAAATGCGGCGCCGTCAAATAGTTGTGCTTCAGGTTGACGGGAACTGTTCTAAGGTCTGGGTACCTGACTCTTCATCGGATCGCTTCTGTTGGGTTATGCTCCGTGAGAAGGTCAACGCCGGGATGAATTTCCCGGTCTCTTAAAGCACGAGCGTGTCTCAGGCAGATGGAGGATTACCACAAAAGCATTTGCAAAACTGCCTCATCCTTCGTTTATTTGCTTAACAAAATATAAGCAAATGGGAAAGGAATACCTGGGCGAATTCGAGGAACTGGTGCTGACCATGGTCGGCGTTTTACAGGAGGATGCTTACGGCGCAGCCATCGCCGATGAAATAGGCACGCGTCTGAAACGGGATGTAAACCTCAGCGCCGTGCATGTTACCCTTTACCGGTTGGAAGACAAAGGCTATATCAAATCGCGCCTGGGAGGTGCGACAAAGGAAAGAGGAGGGCGTCGCAAGCGGATCTACACGATAACCAGCGCCGGTCTGGCCACGTTGCGCACCATGAAGGACGCAAGACTGGACCTGTGGAAGTTAATACCGCAATTGAAAATAAAGGGGGTGTGATCTTCGTGGTTAAAGGAATGGACAGTAAAGACAGCATGCATGAACGACCCTAATTTACATCCTCCCCAATGGCCCCTCAGTCTACTCCGGCGGTTTTGTCCAGGTAAACTATATGAAGAGATCGAGGGAGACTTACTCCAGCGACTTTTCAGGGATACGAGGGAACATGGAGCAAAGAGCGCCAGAAGAAAATTTGTCCGGAACGCGGTCTGGTTTTTCAGGCCGGGAATTATCCTAAGAAACAAGATCTCCCCTGAGCCCGGGCAATTGCCCATGTTCCGGAACTATTTTAAAACCGCTTTCAGATACTTCGCCAATCACAAGATCTTCTCCGGCATTAACATCTTCGGGCTGGCTACCGGCATGTGCGTAAGCTTTCTTGCGCTGCTGTATGTCCATTTCGAATTGAGCTACGATACCTACCATCAAAACGCGGATAACGTATACCGCCTGGTTACAGACGTGGTGACTTCAACGGGGGTCAACTATCAAAGTACTTCCGTACCCATGGCCCCGGCTATTCAGGCCGCATTCCCGGAGGTGAGAAGTGCAACAAGGATCCTGCTCGATTATATGATCGTTGAGAAGGACAATGAATCATTTGGTGAAGAACATATCGCATATGCCGATCCTTCATTGCACAGCATCTTCACGCTGCCCCTGATCAGCGGAAATCCTGCCACCGCGCTTAATAACCCGTTTACGATTGTGCTTTCGGAATCTGCAGCGCATAAATACTTTGGTACAACCGACTGTCTGGGTAAGACCCTTCTCTTCGACCGGAAATATCCTTCAACTGTAACCGGCGTCATGAAGGATATGCCCTTGAATTCGCACTTCAGGACAGACATATTCCTGTCCCTGTCAACGCTGATTGAGAAGTGGAATCCTTCCCTGGAGCATAGCTGGGCGCGTTTTATCTGCTATACATACCTGCTTCTTGACCAAAATTACAATACGACGGAATTGAGCGATCAAATAACGACCTTCGTCAGGCAGCACACCAACCAGCAAAGCGCCCGGTACAACCTTTCGCTCGAGCCGCTCAAAAGAATCTACCTTCACAGCAATCCACGTGGATCGCGAACCGGAAGCGCGGACAGCGGAAACCTGAATAATATTTACATCATTGGCCTGACCGCTTTCCTGGTTCTGTTTATTGCCTGCTTCAATTTTATTAATCTCACTACTGCATTTTCAATGCATCGCGCCAAAGAGATCAGCGTTCGTAAGGTATTCGGCGCGGCGCGACTGCAATTGATCATTCAGTTCCTCACCGATGCCGTTACCCTGAGCCTGATTGCGTTTGTACTTGCACTGGTCATGTGTGCGTCATTGATTCCGTCTTTTGATGCATTGGCAGGAAAGGCTATTGCCACAAGTATTACCGACCACACTCAATACATTGGATTAATGTTTCTGGGTGCGCTGCTCATCGGATTGCTCTCCGGCATCTATCCCGCCTTTTTTCTTTCCGGATTTCAACTTGCGGGCAATTTGAAAGGTCGCTTTTCAGCAGGGCTAAAAGGGACAGCTTTGCGTAAGTCGCTGGTCGTTGCCCAATTCTCCGTTGCCATCATCCTGGTTATTGCTACACTCGTCATTTACCGGCAGTTGGATTACATGCAAAATACGTCCCTTGGGTTCAAGAAAGATCATATGCTTGCCGTCGACTTTTATTTTGACTCGCGGATCTCCCACTATGGCGAATTGATAAAAAATGAGCTAACCCAGCTTCCGGGCATCGAATACGCCAGCCTTTCCTCTTCCGTTCCCGGAAAACCAAACCGCAAGCTGGCTACCCTAATTGAAAACGCAGATCATCAAATGCTGGAACTTTTTGTCGATGCGCAGTTCGCTGATGATGCTTTCCTGGAGCAATACGAAGTGGAAGTAGTTGCCGGGAGGGCGTTTTCAGATCGGTTTGCTACCGACTCAACAGAAGCCATGATGATCAATGAAGCAACTGTAAAAGGTCTTGGTTACAACGATCCAAAGGATGCACTTGGAACGCGATTTACACAATTGGGGCAGGAAGGTACCATTGTCGGCGTGGTAAAGGACTTTCATTTTCAATCCCTGCGCGAAGAGGTGCAGCCCCTGACCCTGAGAATGACGCAAGGGTACACTACCTTTCTCACCCTTACCGTCTCTTCGCAGGATTTGAGCAATACCATCAATAACCTAAGGCAGAAATGGAAGGAGCTCTTGCCGGATACTCCGTTTATTTATTTCTTCACGGACGAGGCATTCCATGCGCAATACATGAATGACGAGCGATTCGGAAAGCTCGCTGCCTGGTTCGCCACAATAGCCATACTTATATCTTGTCTTGGTTTGTTAGGATTATCCGCCTTCAGTGCTGTGCAACGTACGAGGGAAATCGGCATTCGCAAAGTATTAGGCGCTTCCGTGTCGCGTATTGTGAGCCTGCTCACAAAAGACTTCATACTACTTGTCGTCATCGCTTTCGGAATCGGCGCACCCATAGCCTGGTTGGGTATGCGTCAATGGCTGCAGGGATTTGCCTACCGGATCGATGTGCCGTGGTGGACATTTGCCCTGACCGGCTTCGGCGTGGTGCTTGCCGCTTTTATTACGATAAGTTTTCAGGCTATCCGAGCGGCGTTCGTTAATCCTGTCGATTCCCTTAAAATAGAATGATCGCATGACCTATTATGGCTGAACCCGACTCACATCCGCCCCAATGGCCCCTTCGCTTTCTCCGCTCGTTCTGTCCCCGCGACCTTTCCGAAGAGATAGAGGGAGACCTCGTTCAGAAATATCAGCGGGACGTAAAAGTATTTGGCGAGTGGACAGCGAAGAGAAGGTTTGCGTGGAATGCCATGAGATTCTTTCGGCCAGGTATCATTTCAAGGAATACGTTTTCAACCGACTCTATCAATAACACTATGCTCCACAGTTATTTCAAAATATCGATGCGAAGTCTGTTGACTCACAAAGGTAATTCATTTATCAATATTCTTGGTCTTGTGATCGGCATTACCGCCGCGCTTGTGATCCTTGTGATCATCCAATACGAACTTAGTTTTGACCGGTTCCACACAAACGCGGATCGCATCTTCAGGGTGGTAACCGCAAGTCTGCATGACGGCGAAACCCAGTACAGTCCGGGTGTTTCTTATCCGTTACCGGTGGCTCTGGAAAATGAGATTTCATCCATTGAGAGTATTACTTCCCTGCATTATCACAGGGAATTGCAGGTGGATGTTCTTGATGAAAAAGGAACCACGGTAAAGAAATTCCAGGAATCGAACGGGTGCGCATTGGTTGAACCATCCTTTTTTCGGGTTTTCGATTTTCAGGACACTGACTTTAAATGGATTTCCGGAAATTCAGAAACTGCTCTTAGCGAGCCATTCTCGATAGTGCTGACCCGGTCTATAGCAGAAAAATACTTTTCTACCCAGGATGTGGTCGGCAGGACCCTGAAAATTGAACAGCAGCTTGACTTTAAGGTAACGGGTGTCATTGAAGATCTTCCACCCAATACCGACCTTCCGTTTACCGTTCTTTTATCCTATTCGACATTCTATAAGATCCAGGAAAATGAGATGAAGAACGACTGGAGGTCGGTAGCCAATGTAAACCAATGCTTTATGACCCTGCCAAAAGGTGTCGATAAAGGGGAAATAGAAAAGCAGATCGATCATATTTACGCAGCACATGTTGCTGAAGAGGTTGCCCAATCACGGACGTTCAAATTACAACCACTCAAGGAAATTCACGATGACAACCGTTATGGCAATTTCAATCTCAGAACGGCGGACAAAACCAT
>DATBVZ010000513.1:0-2989 GCA_036515095.1 Cyclobacteriaceae bacterium
CAACAGGTTGAGGCCTCATCCGAATTGATGGGTAAATCCAATGCCCCCAGGCTTGGATTGTTCGCGCAGGGCGGCTATGGAAACCCCGGGCTGAATCTGCTGGACAACACCTTTCAGCCCTTCTTTATGGGCGGGATCAGGCTAAGCTGGAAGATACTGGATTGGAACCTGATTGGCCATCAGCAGCAGGCCTTACTGATCAACAAGCAGATCATCGATAACCAGCGTGAAGTATTCGATCTGAATACAAACATCGAGTTGGCACAATACCAGACGGAAATTCAAAAGCTGACCCGTCTTATCGATACCGACGCGGAGATCATCGCACTGCGAAAAAAGGTAGCACTGGCCGCTCATGCCCGGTTGCGAAACGGCACAATGACCGCATCCGAATACCTTCTTGAATCAAATGCACTCAACCAGAGCCTGATCACAAAAAAGACCCACGAGATTACTTTACTG
Organism: Cyclobacteriaceae bacterium; assembly: GCA_036515095.1. Taxonomy (GTDB): domain Bacteria; phylum Bacteroidota; class Bacteroidia; order Cytophagales; family Cyclobacteriaceae; genus ZC4RG29. Next base: position 463 of record DATBVZ010000513.1, read on the forward strand.
CAGGCCCGCGCAAATTACATGCTCACCCAGGGAAACATTACAGGAGAACCTTAGAAAACCAAACACCAGCTATGAACACTTACGGGAAAAAAATAGCGTACCTGCTTTCATTATCATTGCTCATGTACGCATGCGATTCCAACAACAACAGGGCCGACGGATACGGCAACTTCGAGGCGACGGAAATTACCGTATCGGCCGAAGGAACCGGCAAACTCATTGCATTAGCGATCGATGAGGGCGACCAGCTTGATGAGCGCGCGGTAGTCGGTTGTATAGATACGACTCAGCTCGCCCTGCAAAAAGCCCAGCTGAATGCTTCCCGGAAAAAAATCACGGCTAACTCGTCAAGTGTGCTTTCGCAGATAACCGTTTACCGGGAACAGGAGCGGACATTGGAAGTCGAAAAAGCCCGGGTTACCAATTTGCTGAAAGACAGCGCTGCCACACGGAAACAACTGGACGACATTACCGGACAATTGAATGTACTGCATCGCCAGGTTGCCAGCGTGCGCGCGCAAAACACGGCAGTCCTGGCTGAGCTCGAAAGCCTGGACGCACAGATTGCCCAGCTTGAAGATCAGATCAGAAAAAGCGTGATAACCAACCCGGCGAAGGGAACCGTTCTGATAAAGTATGCGGAGCCAGGCGAGGTGACATCGTTCGGCAAACCCCTGTATACGATCGGAATGCTGGACGATATGATACTGCGGGTGTACGTCAGTGAGGTCCAGCTCCCTTCGCTCAGGATCGGTAACAAAGTGGAAGTCCGGATCGACGATGCTCAAGGTATGCGCAACTTGTCCGGTACGATTTCGTGGATATCCGTGACTGCTGAGTTTACACCCAAAGTGATCCAGACCAAAGAGGAGCGCGTCAATCTTGTATATGCCGTGAAAGTCAGTGTGCAAAACGACGGATCCCTGAAGATAGGGATGCCCGGAGAAATCTGGCTTAACCCGTAAACATTATGAATATCCTGGTAGAGCATATTTCAAAATCCTTCAACACCATCCGCGCACTTGAGGACGTCTCCTTTGAAGTCGGAGAAGGAGAATTATTCGGGCTGATCGGTCCTGATGGCGGAGGTAAGACTACATTGTTCCGCATCCTGACCACACTGATGCTTCCCGATTCGGGCAATGCTACAGTCGCCGGCATACCGCTGTCCGATTACAGGGCCATTCGCCGGTCGGTGGGCTATATGCCCGGACGATTTTCGCTTTATCAGGACCTTTCTGTGGAAGAGAATCTGAAATTCTTCGCTTCTATATTCGGTACAACCGTTGAAGCGAATTACCACATCATAAAAGACATCTATGTTCAACTGGAACCCTTCCGGACCAGACGCGCCGGTGCCCTTTCCGGCGGCATGAAACAGAAACTTGCCTTGTGCTGCGCCCTTGTTCACCGGCCGACCGTGCTCTTCCTGGATGAGCCCACCACAGGGGTCGACCCTGTTGCACGCAAAGAATTTTGGGAAATGCTCAAGCGGCTCAAACAAACCGGCATACCGATCCTGGTTTCCACACCGTATATGGATGAAGCTTCCCTTTGCGATCGCGTAGCGCTGATCCAGCAGGGAAAGATCCTTCAAACAGATACCACCGCTGCAATCACCCGCAGCTTCCGGAAAAAATTATTTGCCCTGAAAACAACCAGGGTCTATGAACTAATCAACGACCTTCAGCGCTACGAGCATGCGCATAGCGTCTATCCTTTTGGGGAAAACATCCATTACACCGACACCCGAAGCGAACCTGACCCTGAGGATCTGCGGTCGTTCCTGTTCCACAAGGGCTACCGGGATATTGAAATAAAGCGGATCGATCCGACGATCGAAGACTCTTTCATGGAGCTGGCTACGGAAAAGCTCCTAACCGAAATGCAATGATCCCGAACGAACCTATTATTTCCGTGGAAAATCTCACCAAGCGATTTGGCAGTTTCACTGCAGTCAATGCCATAAGCTTTAACGTGATGAAGGGAGAGATCTTTGGTTTCCTCGGTGCAAACGGCGCGGGGAAAACTACAGCCATGAAGATCCTGATAGGAATAAGCCGCCCCACCAGCGGCAAGGCTTACGTTGCCGGGTATGATATTTACAAGGATACTGAAAAGATCAAACAGAATATTGGCTACATGAGCCAGCGGTTTTCTCTCTACAACGATCTTACCATCCGGGAAAATATTGAATTCTTTGGCGGGATCTACGGGTTGTCTGCAAAAACGATCAGAACCAAGTCGGAGGAACTTGTGGAGCAGCTTGGCCTCCGGGATACATTTACACTACCTGTTAGTTCACTCCCCCTCGGCTGGAAGCAGAAGCTTGCCTTCTCAATCGCGCTGCTTCATGATCCAAAGATCGTTTTTCTGGATGAACCGACCGGCGGCGTTGATCCCGTTACAAGACGGATGTTCTGGAGCATGATCTATGAGGCAGCGCACCGTGGCGTAACGATCTTCGTAACGACGCACTATATGGACGAAGCCGAGTACTGCAACCGCGTGTCAATGATGGTGGATG
>DATBVZ010000514.1:0-2414 GCA_036515095.1 Cyclobacteriaceae bacterium
TCAAGAGGGGGAGTGAGAGGCTCAACCGGCACCGCTGTATGGAGCACATCCTGCGCTGGATCAGGAACCTCCGAACCGGATACCCCCAATTGCCTGTTGAGCGCAATTTCAAAGCTTTCTGCTCCCGGTACGGCATACATGCGATACGTGCCGGCATCAACCATCCCGCCGTTGAACAGAACGTCACGGCTGAACGATATTTCGGTGGCAGCATTTGCGCCGAGTCGCCAGTATTCCCCGTACGGTTGCAGCGCACCCTGGGCTCGCTCTCCGAAAATCAGGCGTTCCTTTACAAAGGGCCGGCTGTAGTCAACAGCGATCGTGAGGTCATTCGCAGTAAGTTCTGCGTGTCCCGCCGGGCTCGCGGGACGGAAATAATTATAAAAGAAAATTCCGGCGGCAGCGAGTGCCACAAAAAGGATAATAATGATAAGCTGCTTGTTCATAACCGATACTACGGGATCATAGGAAACAATCTTCGGATCTCCGCTTCATCGGGCTGCCTTCCGTACTCACAGATCTCAAACGCCTCCGCATATTGAATGCCGGCGGCCTTTTCCTTGCCGTACCACTTCTCCAATGACTTCCTTACATCCGGTGTGATGCGGACAGTGCGGTTTTTGGCAAGCCACGTCTCACGGTCGGTGACACTCGCGGGCACCTGGTCCAGATAGCCTCCTATCCAGGGCAGCCACTCATACATTTGTGAGGTGTGCGCATCAAGCGCGTGTATCTTTTTCGAAAAAACCCTGCTGATATCAATGGCAACATCCGGGCGGAATGGATTTGGGCGCTGAAAAAAATCCTGGAAATAAAGAAACACCGGATTCTTTACCAGCGGGGGTGTATCCGCAGCCACATTGGGCACAGCCACCATATATGCGGCATCCTGAACCAGCACGCCGGTGTAACGGTGATCGGGATGATAATCGTTGGGACGTGGTGCGATGACAACGTCGGCATTCCACTCCCGGATCTTGCGGATAACTTGTAACCGGATCTCCAGCGTGGGCAACAACGCGCCATCGTGGTTGTCCAGCACATCATACGCTACGCCAAACCGTTTGCCTGCCTCCTGCGCTTCGGCTATCCGCCGTTTGGCAAGAATGCCGCCACCCTGCGCCTGATGTCCCGCATCGCCGTTGGTGACTGAAACGAATTTCACGGCATGACCCATTTCTGCAAGGAGTATTGCCGTACCCCCGCCGTCCTGGTCGCAGTCGTCCGGATGTGCGCCGATCATAATGATGCGTAACGGACGGTTTTGCGCCTGCGCCAGCAGCTGAACGGAAATCGCAGAACAACAAAGGACAATAATAAAAAACAAATGTCTTTTCATGGGGAGGTCAGTTTTCAATTAACCTTTTAATTTAAAGAATTGTCTTTTGATGGTCACCAGAAATTGCCATATTCTATGAGAATTTAATTTTTCGATCTGTCATGGGCAAACTCCGTTATGCACACAAAATCACACACAATTTTGGCCGGACAATGAAGGTGGTACTGCTCATGGCATTTGTGCTGTTTGCCGGCAGCCTCGTTTCGCAGTCTTTGCCCGTTCGGCCCGATAACGGGGAAATGAGGGTAAGGTATACGCCCGACTTCGAAGTAACCGGCGACGGCAGTGCTTCCGCATGGGACGCTGCTGAATGGATCGCTCTGACCCAGCGACGCGCAACCGGCGGAACATACGCGACCAGCCTGAAGGTGCTGTATTCAGGAACAGGTATCTATTGCCTGTTCCGGTGCGAGGATCGCGTTATCACGGCAACCCTCAAGGAACACTTCACTGACCTCTATAAGGAGGATGTCGTGGAAGTCTTCTTCTGGCCGGACGAATCTGTTCCGGTATATTTTGAGTATGAGCTTTCACCCCTGAACTACGAACTGGTTATCATGGTACCCAACTACGATGGCAATTTCTTCGGATGGTTACCCTGGCATTACGAAGGCGAGCGGGTTACGCGCCATGCCACGAAGGTTACCGACAAGGATGGTGACGCCACATGGACAGCCGAAATGTTCATTCCGTTTGCTTTACTTAAACCGCTGATCCCGGCACCACCACAAGCAGGCACGCGGTGGCGGGCCAACTTCTATCGCATCGATTACGACGGCGGCATCTCCCAGTGGTCGTGGCGCCTGACACAAAAGAACTTCCATGATTACAAGAGTTTTGGAACGATCGTGTTTGAGAAAGACTGAAGAGTGGAAGATTCGGTAAATGGTGATCAGTAACCGATCACTGATTAGCGATTACGAACCACTTACCAACTCACTATTTACCACTCACCATTTACCGATTACCGATTGCTGCTTACCACTTCCTCCAGCCTCACCCATTCCCCTTTGCGTTTTTTGCTTACATCTGCAGCCTCCATGAAGGTGTACAATTCAATTGTTTCCGTTTCGTC
>DATBVZ010000515.1:0-8579 GCA_036515095.1 Cyclobacteriaceae bacterium
TAACGGCGGAAGAAGCCGGGGGGATCACCCAGCACATCGGCGCGTACGATGTTGCTACGCGGAGCGGACATAAGATTGCTTTCCTGGATACACCCGGTCACGAGGCCTTTACGGCCATGCGGGCACGGGGCGCGAAGATCACCGATGTCGCTATCATTGTTGTTGCTGCCGATGACGATGTCATGCCCCAGACCCGGGAGGCGATCAATCACGCCCAGGTAGCCGGTGTACCTATTGTTATAGCCATCAACAAGATCGACAAGCCGGCAGCGAATCCGGACAAGATCCGTGAATCCTTATCGCAGATCAATATCCTTGTTGAAGAGTGGGGCGGGAAGTACCAGTGTCAGGAAATTTCGGCCAAGTCTGGCGTGGGAATAGAGGAGCTGCTGGAAAAGGTATTGCTGGAAGCGGAATTGTTGAACCTCAGATCCAATCCGGCCAAGAAAGCATCCGGCAGTGTGATCGAAGCATCGCTCGACAAAGGCAGGGGTTACGTGGCCACAATCATGATTCAGAATGGCACGCTGCGTATCGGCGACATTCTGCTGGCGGGATCGCACTATGGCAGGGTCAAGGCCATGTTTGACGATACCGGCAAGCGCATAACCGAAGCCGGGCCGTCTACACCGGTATTGGTGCTTGGCCTGGATGGTGCGCCGCAGGCGGGTGAGAAGTTCAATGTTATGGAAACCGACCGGGAAGCCCGTGAAATTGCCACCAAACGCGGCCAGATCATGCGGGAGCAGTCCATGCGCACAAAGAAACACATTACGCTGGATGAGATCGGGCGCAGACTTGCCATCGGCAACTTCAAGCAACTGAACGTGATCGTAAAAGGTGACGTGGACGGATCGGTGGAAGCCTTGTCGGATTCGCTTCTGAAACTTTCAACCGATGAAATCCAGATCGGAATAATCCACCGTGGCGTAGGTCAGATCTCCGAGTCAGACGTACTGCTGGCCTCGGCTTCGGATGCAATTATCGTAGGCTTCCAGGTGAGGCCTTCGGCTGCGGCAAAGCGAATTGCAGAAAACGAGGAAATTGAAATTCGCCTTTACTCAATCATTTATGACGCCATCAACGAAGTCCGGGATGCCATGGAGGGTATGTTGTCTCCTGAGGTGGAAGAAGTCATCGTCGGTAATGCAGAGGTGCGCGAAGTATTCAAGATCTCAAAAGTAGGCACGATCGCGGGCTGTATGGTAACCGACGGATTCATTAAACGGGCGAATCCTATCCGGCTTATCCGTGATGGCATTGTGATCTATGCAGGGAAACTTCATTCGTTGAAACGGTTCAAGGACGACGCCAGCGAAGTAAAGGCAGGCTTTGATTGTGGCATCGGGATTGAAAGTGTCAATGACATCCGTTCCGGCGACGTAATCGAAAGCTACGAACAACGTGAAGTCAAGCGGACACTCTAGGGTACTCCCGTTCCCCGGGGTTTGTCTCAGGCTGCGCCTTCCGTCATTTTTTCAGCACTGTCTGCAATTCTCAACTGCTCAATGATTTCGGCGAGATCACCGTTCATAATCGCAGGCAGGTTGTATAGCGTGAGCCCGATCCTGTGATCGGTCACGCGGCTTTGCGGGTAATTGTAGGTTCTGATCTTCTCCGACCGGTCGCCTGTCCGGATCATGGATTTCCTGGCAGCGCCAAGTTGACTCTGTTGTTTTTCCACTTCGATCTCATACAGTTTGGATTTGAGCATTTGCATCGCTCGTTCCCGGTTTGCATGCTGCGAACGTTCCACCTGGCAGGTGATAACGATGCCACTCGGCTTATGGGTGAGCTGTACCTTCGTTTCCACCTTGTTTACATTCTGACCACCCGCGCCGCTGGAACGTGCCGTCTGAACTTCAATGTCTGCGGGGTTTATTTCGATGTCAACATCTTCCACTTCCGGCAAAACCGCTACGGATGCCGCCGACGTGTGCACGCGCCCCTGTTGCTCGGTTGCCGGTACGCGTTGGACGCGATGAACGCCGGATTCAAATTTCAATAGTCCGTATGCGCCCTCCCCTTCAACGCTGCTTATTATTTCCTTATACCCTCCGGCTGTGCCTTCAGTAAGGTCCACGACCGTCAGCTTGAGGTTGTTTTGATCGCAAAACCGCTGGTACATCCGAAAAAGGTCGCCGGCAAAAATTGCGGCTTCATCACCGCCCGTCCCGGCGCGTATTTCCAGCAAGGCGCTTTTGTCATCGTTGGGATCTTTGGGGACAAGCAATTCTTTCAGGTTGTTCATTAACTGTTCAACGCGCGGTCCCAGCTCATCCAGTTCTGACTTGGCCAACTCACGCATTTCCGGATCCTTCTCCTTCTCCAATACCTCCCTGGCCTGTTTTTGATTGTCAAGCACGCGTAAATACGCATTGTATTGCCTGACGATCTTTTCAAGATCGCGATACTCCTTACCCAGTTGAGAATATTTCTTCTGATCCCTCACCACGTCCGGCTGGGCAAGCAGTTGCCCCACCTCCTCAAACCGGTTTTTGATGTCTTCGAGTTTCTGTATCATAAATAGTAACGGGGTGCAAATTCATTGTTGTCCCGCGAAATCCCCCCATTTACTCCATCATCTAAACTTATACCCTTATGTCCTTATACCCTCTCTTATGCAAATTTAGCGAATAGCAGTGAGTATTGAGACTTCGTCAGAGAACGCTAACTTTGCGTCATGAAGAAATTCGGTCTGGTCTTGTTGTTTCTTGCCACGGGCTGTGGGGGTTCGCTCTCCAGGGAAGAACGAAAGGAACTGGCTGAGGCCGGCAAGCAGCAGGAGATCAGAAGAGTAACGGAGGCCGAGATCGATGAAGCCGTCCTTGGCCAGGGTCGCGCGATCACCGGGCTGGCAATGATCCTTAAGGAGGATCCGGCTCGGATTGACTCCCTGGGACGGGCAAAGAACGTTACATTGCGCTGGGTCACACCGGGCGCATCAAATGCCCTGAGCCTTGAACAGCAGATTATTGACGCTTATGTCATGAGCGCTGTGGACGGGGACCTGCCCGACAATGTCCAGGCACTGGGAGACGATTCGGTGCTATACTCCCGGCCGGCGGTATCAAAGTTGCCGGATGGCGCTGTGCAGGTTGACGGCATGTGGAGTGTAGTATTCTCAAAAAAAGATATCGTGTTGGGAATGGAATAAGCTTATCTCTTTTTGGTTAATTCCGCATACCGAAAGCAGTCGGTTACATGGTCGTTGACGAGACCGCACGCCTGCATGTGGGCATACATGATCGTGGTTCCGACAAACTTGAATCCCCGTGACACCAGGTCTTTGCTTAGCGCATCCGATTCCCTGGACCTTGGCGGTACATGCCGGTCGGTCTTCCAGCGGTTCACGATGGGTCTGCCGTTAACAAATTGCCAGATGTACGTATCGAACGACCCGAATTCGTCCTGCACTTCCAGAAAACGCGCGGCGTTATTCACTACCGAACGCACCTTCAATTTGTTCCTGACAATTGCCGGATCCAGAAGTATTTTGTTGATCCTTTTTTCCGAAAACCGCGCAACCTTTTCAGGATCGAAGCCCGCAAAACATCTTCGGTATCCTTCCCGCTTGTTCAGGATGGTAGACCAGCTCAGACCCGCCTGGGCTCCTTCCAGGACCAGAAATTCAAAATGCTTCACGTCGTCATGAACCGGGATACCCCATTCGTTATCGTGGTACCGGATGTACAACTCCGATTTCAGGCACCAGGTGCAGCGATTCTTTTCTTTCATTAGGATAATTTAATTTACTGGCGACCGGAGTAACCGATCGTTGATCAGGTCCCTGGCCTCTTCCGTGCCGGCAGCCAGTCGGACAGGCTCACCGGTTATGCCAATCTTGCTTTTTTCTGCTGCATTCACTTTAATAGGCGAATGTTTGTGCAGGAATGCAGATTGCTGATACACGCCTCCCGGGCCCCACAGGAGGACGAACGATATCGTTCCGCCAAACCCACCCGGCATTTGGCAGGATGCGGGATTTATGATTCCCATGTGTTGTGTGTCTGCTGCAGAACCAGCGCTAATGCTTAGAAAAAGGTTTGTACGTATTTTATCCATCGGGAACAGGTTAAGCCCGGGTGCGAGGCGCATGAAATTAATTCAAAAAAATCAATACATTCCCGACTCTGTACGAATAAAAATATCGCCGCCATGTCAGCCCAAGTCCGCCTTCGTATGCATAGCGTGTGCCGTGCGTACGACAAAAAATAAGAAAGCCGCCAATCGTGCATGTGGATTAACTAATATTGAGCCGCTGCTCTAGGCAACAAGGATTGACATCGATTTGTCGCCCGACATGGACAATAAGATCAAAGTGTACATCGCCGATGACCATACGCTCTTTCGAAAGGGAGTGGTCAAGCTCTTGTCGACATTTGACCGGATCGGCGAGATAAAAGATGCAGAGAACGGGAAGGAACTTTTTAACCTTGTGCGGAATGATCCTCCGGATGTGGCCATCGTGGATCTGCAGATGCCGGTTATGGATGGCGCAGAAACCTGCGAGCTGATCCTCTCCAGGTTTCCTCAGGTTAAACTTATTGTCTTGACCATGCACGATGACGAGAAGTACATTGCGCACATGATTGAAATGGGTGTTCATGCCTTCCTGCTGAAGAATACGAATCCGCCCGAACTTGAAAAGGCGATCTACAGCGTTGTCGAGAACGACTTCTATCAGAATGATCTGATCAACGCCATCCTCAGGAGCAGCATCAAGGAACGGAAGGCATCGCAGCGTCCCGTTTTCAAAAAGATCGATCTTTCGGAACGGGAGAAGGAGATCCTCCAACTCATTTGTATGGAAATGACGATCCGCGAAATCGGGTTGAAACTCTCGCTCAGTGAAAACACCGTGAGGAACCACCGGGTAAGGATGATGGAAAAGATCGGTGTCAAAAATACGGTGGGGCTGGTCAAGTATGCCTACGAGTCTGGGCTTGTGGGCTGATTTTCGCAAAATGCAGGATAGTAAAAAAGTACTATTTTTTCAGGGTTTTCACTGACCTTCAAATCTTAAAACGCCCAAAGCAGGCTAAATTCGGGGTCTCTTTTTTTCCTGGCGTCCATTTTTGAAAAAGTCGCCGGGCAAGAATTTTCATTATTCAGATATTACAGCACCATGGTTCCGGAATCATTTCCGGTCCGTTGGAATGACTAGTATGAAAATCCTTGTGGTTCACAGGCAGAAAGAGGTCACTGAGCAAATCAGGTCAGTGCTGCAACCCGTTGATTCTATCATCCGCTTCTCTGATTCGGGGCTGGATGGGCTCCTGGCTGCCCGAATTGAGACTTTTGACCTCATAATTTGCAGCACAGATCTGCCTGTGATCACGGGATTTGAGTTGGTAAGATCTTTGCGAACTAATTCCGTGAACAAGCACACGCCTGTAATATTTATAGCAGATTGTGTTAACGAGGATGTTGAATTCCTGGGCAATGCCCTTAACGCATCGGGGATGCTGGAACTCAATGAAATAGGTGAGCGATTGCCCTCGATAGTACGCGATCAGGTAAAGGTCGCACCTGACAACAGGTGGGAAGATCTCCTGGTCACCAATAAGATGATGAATTGAACCCTCTCAAATAGCTTGGGTTATGCTAGTAACCTTACTCGAAATGCGCTGTATACAGAGACCCGTATACAGCGTTTTCGAATAAGTTTGCTATCTTAGCGCACGATTTTTTGTACTAATAGCCTATTTTTTAAGCTAAAAACCCGTTGTAATGGTATTTAAAGCTTTAAGCTTGCTTCGCCTTCAGTCTTCCGGAACCATGCGCTGGATTTGTTGTCTTGTCCTGTTGCTCCTCATCTTATTACGGGTCTGGGGCCCTCTGCACGATGATCGCGAGTCGAACTACGGGGAGAGTGCTCTCAAAACCGAGCAGCTTCCGGGCTGACACGGGCGACTCCTTGTTAAGTACGCGTTGCGAAACCGTTGTCTTTGCGTAACACCTGAACATCAGGTGGTTATTTACGTTATACTTGTGGGAACAACCACTGTAGCCATGGAGACAACACCAAAGATCGCCCTCCTTGAGGCCTTGTCCGGAATGGACAACCTTCAGGCCCAAAAGGTACTGGCATATGTAAAATCACTGCCCGGAACCAGCGACCGGGCTTCAAAGGACTACCGCAGGTTCAGGAAACAAGCGATGAGTGAGATCAGGCTGGCCCTGAAGGAATCCAGAAAGCATTGACCGGCCCGGTCAATTACGTCCGTTCCCTTCGAATGGACGCCGGGTATTAATCTGCTAATTATAACGGACATAGCTTTCCCATTTGTTAAGCAGCTCCTGGAAATCCGGAGGGATTTCAGAAACGAAACGCATGGGTTCTTTCGTGGAAGGATGAACAAAACCCAGTGTGCGGGCGTGGAGCGCCTGGCGAGGCATTATCCGGAAGCAGTTGTCTACGAACTGCTTGTATTTCGAGAACACCGTTCCTTTGCGAATTTCGTTTCCGCCGTACGGGGCGTCGCCAAATAGGGGGTGGCCGAGGTATTTCATATGGGCGCGAATCTGATGCGTTCTTCCGGTTTCAAGCCTGCACTCAACCAGGGATACGTATCGTAAATCCTTCAGTACTTTGTAATGGGTAACGGCGGCCCTGCCCATATCTCCTTCCGGAAAGGCAATCGTAATACGACGGTCACGCGGACTTCTTCCTATGTTGACGCGAATGGTTCCTTCTGCCGGTTCAGGTACACCCCAAACGACTGCCTGGTAGGTGCGCTCAATGCTGTGATCAAAAAATTGGCGGGCCAGATCAGTTAGTGAGTTTGCAGTCTTGGCAATGACCAGGAGTCCTGAAGTATCCTTATCAATGCGGTGAACAAGTCCGGGCCTCCCCTCATTTCCGGACATCTCCGGCAGGTTCTTGAAGTGGTAAGCGAGGGCATTTACAAGCGTCCCGCTCCAGTTCTGGTGCGCGGGATGAACCACCATTCCCGCAGGCTTATCGACCACAAGGAGGTCATCATCTTCATACACGATATGCAATGCTATGTTTTCCGGGATGACTTCATTGGCGTGAGGTGGTTCAGGAAAGGATACGGTAATCACATCCCCGGGGTGGATCTTATAGTTCGGCTTTGTCAGCTTTTCATTGACCTTGACAAACCCCTCGCGTATTCCAGCCTGGATTTTAGTTCGGGTGACATTAGGCAGCCGGGCAAAAAGAAACCTGTCAATGCGAAGGGGTTCCTGCCCGGGATCGGTAACTATCCGGTAATGCTCGAAAAGGTCGTCATCGAGGTTGTCGCTGTCAGTCATACTAAATAGCTGATGAATCAAGGCAAAGGTAGCTTTATCCTGACCGATACGCCGGCGGATGGCAATTGCTTGCTGACATCCCGGAGAGGATATTTGATTTTCAAATTAGTGCGGTAAGTCCTTTCTTTGCCAAAAAATGAAGAATACCTGGATCATAGCCGTGTTTATTCTGTTGATGCCAATGTGCAGCACGAAGAAAAAATTCGATCGCAGTTATTTTGCGATGGGGGTGAGACAGGGTGCAATAGACAATCCGGAGATCAACGAGGCTTCAGGACTTGCATCCAGTATGGGCAATCCCGGAATGCTTTGGACCCACAACGACAGTGGCGATGAGGCCCGGATCTTCCTGATCGACGAAAAAGCGGGTAGTAGGGCGGTTGTCTGGCTGGACGGAGTGATTAATCGCGACTGGGAAGATATTTCCGTGGGTCCGGGTCCGGTGGATAGCTTGTCTTACGTCTATGTTGGAGAGATCGGCGATAATCGCTCAGTCCATGAATACAAGTATATCTACAGGATCAGGGAACCCGTTTTTGCAGACCTTTCTTCGGTTTTGGACACGACCCTGAATACGGTTGATTCCATAAAGTTCAGCCTGGAAGGCGGGCCAAGAGACACGGAGGCCTTTATCGTTGATCCGAAAACAAGGGATATCTATATCTTTTCCAAGAATGAGAAGAGGCAGATTCGGGTATTTCGGTTACCCTATCCGCAATCCACTACAGAAATACTGACGGCAGAATACGTTATGTCATTGCCCATTGTCAAGGTCAATGCCGCGGACATATCACCGGATGGAAATGAAATCCTCATAAAGAACTACACGAATGTTTTCTATTGGCGAAAGAAGGGAAACGAGTCGATACAAGAATTGCTCGGGAAGGAACCGGCGAGTCTTCCCTACACCACCGAGCCTCAAGGCGAGGCAATCGCATTTGACCGCGATGGCAAAGGATATTACACCCTGAGCGAAGAGAATAACAAAAAAAAACCATACCTCCTGTTTTACGAACGAAAAAAGTAAGGCAGTTGCATTTGGATAATACCGCCTGACGTTGAGGCCATAAACGGAGGGCTTCCGGTGGCCGTTGCCCAGGCTTGTAGATCACTTCTTTTAATGGTTTCTTTGATGAAATGTTTTAATAGCCGTAAATGAAAAATATAGCCATAATTGGCGGAGGCAACCTGGGGGCATCTATCGCCGAGGGACTGATCAAAAGTAATTTTGTGAAGCCCAAGTATATTACCGTCACCCGAAGAAATACGGATCCCCTTGAATACCTGGCAAAACAGGG
>DATBVZ010000516.1:0-8787 GCA_036515095.1 Cyclobacteriaceae bacterium
TTTCCCTGTCGCTTTCGCTGGGTCTGCTCGCGGCAGCCTTCACCGAATACATCGGCATACATGCCATCTTCGGCGCATTCATAATAGGTGTTGCCCTTGGCGATTCCGAGCACCTTTCCGAGCGCGCCAAAGAAATCGTTCATCAGTTCATCAACAATATCTTCGCGCCCATATTTTTCGTTTCAATCGGCCTCTTTGTGAATTTTATCAGCAGTTTCGATCTGGCCCTTGTGCTTGTAGTCTTTGCGGTAGCATTTGTCAGCAAGAGTATAGGCGCTACCGTAGGAGCCCGGCTTGGCGGTTCGAATGTAATACAGTCCCTCGCGGTAGGAATGGGTATGAACACGCACGGAACGCTCGAAATTATCCTCGGAACCCTTGCCCTCCGCATTGGCCTTATTTCCGACGAGGTCTTTGTCGCTATATTGTGCACCGTGATCGCAACAATTATTATTTCAGCTCCATTGATCAAATACTGTGTCGAACTTGACAAGAAACGAAGCCGGCTTAAGGATCTGTTTACTAAAATTATGCCCGACAAGTGAAGCGGGAAGTTGTATGCTCGGCAAGCCTGATCTTGCCCGCACCTATAACCCTTTGGCCTTTTCCCAGTACTTGTCCATTTCGGACAACGACATTTCACCCAGCCGCTTACCATCCCGGGCCGATGCTGCTTCAAGATACTGAAATCGCTTAATGAACTTTTTGTTTGTTCGCTCCAGCGCCTCCTCCGGGTCGATGTCAAGAAACCTGGCATAATTGATCAGGGAGAAAAGAAGGTCGCCGAATTCGTTCATTACCCTTGACCTGTCCTGTCCCTGGCTGTTCTCCACCTCGCGCCTGAACTCGTTCAGTTCTTCCTCCACTTTTTCCCACACCTGCTCTTTTCTTTCCCAGTCGAATCCAACGCCCCGAGCCTTATCCTGAATGCGCATGGATTTCACAAGGGCCGGCAGGGAAGCCGGTACACCCCCAAGAACCGATTTGTTTCCTTTTCTCAACTTGATCTTTTCCCAGTTCGCCTTAACAGTTTCCTCATCGTTTGCGATCACGTCACCATAGACATGCGGATGCCGTTCGATCAGCTTTTCACATAATGAATGGATCACATCACCGATATCAAAGGCTTTCAACTCACTGGCAATACGGGAATAGAATACGATATGAAGCAGCAAGTCACCCAGCTCATTCTTTACTTCGCCCAAATCACTTTCGAGAATGGCATCGGAAAGCTCATAGGTTTCTTCAATGGTCAGATGCCGGAGGCTTTCCATTGTTTGCTTGCGGTCCCAGGGGCACTTCTCCCGCAGTTCGTCCATTATGGTCAGGAGCCTGTCAAAGGCCTGCAGTTTTTCAGGTCGCTCCGGATCTGGGCCTGAGGGGGGGATTTCCATTATTTTAAACTTAATACGTGATGTAAATGTTGTTTTACTATAGTTGACTAACTTTACAGCAAAAATAAGCATTCATGGCAGTTGTATTGATAAGTATCGGTCTGGTCGCAATATTCTTCATTTTTATGTCGGTCAGGATGCTGTTTCTCAAGAACGGTGAATTCCGGGGAACCTGTGCTTCGCAAAGTCCCTGGCTGAACAAAGAAGGCGCTGCATGCGGGTACTGTGGCAAGACCGTTACCGCCGGCGAACCTTGTGGCAGGGAGGAATCCGGACAACTGCCTTTACCTGAGGTCGGGAAGAATACGCACCGTTAGGTAAAAGGTAATTAGCCCGCCGGCAAAAAATAAATTTGCGATAGCAATGCAAGGGCAATTAAGGCAATGATTAAAAAGTTTAGTTTTGCGTTGCGAAAAATCAAAACCGAATTGAAGTGGCATTGATCAAGTCTGTCTCCGGCATCAGAGGAACCATAGGAGGAAAAATTTCGGATAATCTCACCCCTCCCGATATTGTGCGGTTTACGGCAGCCTACGGAACATGGCTGAAGGAGAAGAATGCATCCGCGCGCGTCGTTGTAGGGCGGGATGCGAGGCCCTCGGGCGAAATGCTGAACCGGCTGGTTTGTTCCACGCTGCAGGCCCTGGGAATTGATGTCATTGACCTTGGCCTTTCCACCACGCCGACCGTGGAAATTGCCGTACCCCTGGAGAAAGCCTCCGGCGGGATTATTCTGACGGCAAGCCATAACCCGGCTCAATGGAATGCCTTGAAGCTGCTGAATGACGCCGGCGAGTTTCTTACCGCGGCCGAGGGAGAAGCGGTGTTAACCATAGCCGACCAACAGAAATTCGAATTTGCTCCGGTGACCAAATTGGGGAAAATTGAATACAGGGACGATTATTTCAGAAAGCACATTGACCTGATCCTGGATCTTCCCCTCGTGGAAGTGCAGGCCATTAGAAACAGAAACTTCCGGATTATCGTTGACGCTGTAAATTCATCCGGCGGAATAGTCGTACCCATGCTGCTGGAAGAATTAGGGGTTTCGGTTACCAAGCTTCACTGCGATCCGACCGGACATTTTCCACACAACCCCGAACCGCTTCCTGAAAATCTTACGGATATCTGCCGCGAAATACAGAAGGGCAAATATGACCTTGGCATTGTGGTCGACCCGGATGTCGACCGGCTCGCATTTGTTTGCGAGGACGGCACGCCCTTTGGCGAAGAGTATACCCTTGTGGCCGTGGCCGATTATGTACTGCGCAATGAAGGCAGCGGCCGCAGGAATACGGTGTCCAATCTTTCTTCTACGCGCGCATTGCGCGATATCACAGAAAAAAACGGTGGCCGGTACTTTGCAGCCGCGGTTGGCGAAGTACACGTCGTAACCGCAATGAAGGAGAATGATGCGGTTATTGGCGGCGAAGGAAACGGTGGGGTCATTTATCCGGACTTGCACTACGGCAGGGATGCGCTGGTGGGTATTGCGCTGTTTCTTTCCCATCTCGCGAATGCCAACATCCCGGTATCCCGGCTTCGCTCCGGTTATCCCAATTACATCATTTCCAAAAACAAGATTGAATTCACCCCGGAGATCAATATGGACGATGTGCTCGAAGGTGTCAAAGCGAAATACAGGAAACAGCCCATTAACACAACCGACGGTGTGAAAATTGAATTTGATCGGGAATGGGTTCATCTGCGGAAATCAAATACAGAGCCAATAATAAGGATCTATGCCGAGGCTGATCTGCAGGCCAAGGCAGAAACCCTGGCAAAAAAGATCATAACCGACATCAAAGAAATAATTGCAGAGAACATTGCTCAGTAAGTGAATATCTATTTCGACAACGCGGCGACCACCCCAATGGATCCTGAAGTGTTCGAGGCCATGAAGCCTTACTTCCTTCATGATTTCGGGAACCCCTCTTCAACGCATTCACACGGACGAAAGGCCAGGGCTGCGATAGAGTCAGCGCGAAAAAAAATTGCGGAACTCCTCAACTGCACCCCCGGTGAAATAATCTTTACCTCGGGGGGTACGGAAGCGAACAACACCATACTCACCGGGGCCGTTAAGACCTATTCCCCCAAAACGATAATCACCTCGGCTCTGGAGCACCACGCCGTGCTTCACACGATCGAACAACTCAGCCATTCAAACCCGGTAAGCGTGCACTTCGTGAATCTGGACGAAAGGGGTAATGTTGATTTGTTTCATCTCGAAGAACTGTTGCGTAAAAATCCCGGTTCCCTGGTCTCCCTGATGCAGGCTAACAACGAGATCGGAAACCTGCTCGATATTCAACGCGTTGGTGAGCTTTGTGCCCAAAGCGCATCGTACTTTCATTCGGATACTGTCCAGGCCGTAGGACACTACAGACATGATCTGAAAGCAATACCCGTTCATGGGATCAACGCCGCAGCACATAAGTTCCACGGCCCCAAAGGAACCGGCTTTATGTTCCTGAGAAAGGACCGAAAGATCGGGCCGTACATTCTCGGCGGCGGACAGGAACGGAACATGAGAGGCGGAACCGAAAGCGTACCCGGAATCATCGGACTTGCCAGGGCGCTCGAAATCGCCTACCAGAATTTCGACGAACACATCGCCTATATCAAAGGCCTTAAAACCAGAATGATAGGAAAACTGAGGGAAAACATTCCCGGCATATATTTCAATGGCAATTCCGGCGATGTGGAGAACAGCCTTTATACCGTATTGAATGTAAGCCTTCCTGAATCGGAGGAAAACGATATGCTTCTCTTCAACCTTGACCTGCTGGGCATATCCGCATCCGGAGGCAGCGCCTGTTCAAGCGGCGCTACTATAGGATCACATGTACTTCAGGCAATAAAATCACCCCCTACGCGAGGCGCGGTCCGCTTCTCCTTCAGCAAACTCAATACGATTGAAGAGGTCGACTATGTTGCGGAAAAACTGAAGGAACGATTTGCCGTTAGGATCTGAATGGTATGATGTTGATGGTGCTATGACTCCCGGTCTGCGATCATTTTTCACCGGAACATCACCGAAACGGAAGTCAGGGTGAACGTATGATGCCCATCTTCCGCATAAGGAAAGTAGCATTCTTGCCTGTGCTCACGCCCGGCTTCAGCCTGTAGTCGAAGATCAGTTCGTCATTTTGAATACGCGCTTCGAAATGATAATTCTGAATGGCGGCATGCCGCTCCGCCATTGCGCCAAGGGCTACATCATGCGTGGCAACCAGCGCAAAGCAGCGGTGTGAAACGAGTTGGGTGACCAATTCCTCCGAACCTGCCAGCTTGTCCGTCGAATTCGTACCCTTCAGTATTTCGTCAAGGAGTATCAGCAACTGCCTGCCCTCGTTCAGGCATTGCACGATCCCATGCAGCCGCTGCAGCTCCGCGTAGAAATAGGATTGGTGCTCATTGATCGAGTCGGTATTGCGCATTCCGCTATGAACTTCCATCAAAGGACAAACGAATCGCCTGGCACAAACCACTGATCCTGCCAAAGCGATCACGACATTTACACCCACAGCCCTGAGAAAAGTACTCTTGCCGGCCATGTTGGCTCCTGTAATAATCCAAAGGGAAGATCCCTCGCTCATGGAAAGGTCGTTGCACACCCGTTCGGTAGCGGGTATGAGCGGGTGACCAAGATCCTCTCCCATCAGAGCAAGGTCTGTCGTAAATTCAGGAAGAACGAAGCCGGGGTGATTGAAGGCGAATGATGCCAGGCTATTCAGCGAATCGGCTTCTGCGTTCGTCTTTAGCCATCCCGCCAGGTGGTCCCGGTTCTTTTCCCGCCATTGTTCAAGCCGGTAAACGCATTGCAGGTCATACAGAACTACGCTGTTGAACAGAAAGTTTGCGATGGCATTCAGACGCAGGTCAAGCGCCCTCGACCTGGATACGAGATGCCGGATCTGTTGTTGTGCTTCATGGCTGTTGTGATTTAATTCGACCGCCAGCGGAGATCTGAAATCTTGTTTTTCCAGCAACGCAAAGTGTGCGACGAATTTTTCCAGGAGGGATCGCTTATTGCCGATGTATTCGTGCAACAACATGGTTCGTCGGGCGTGAAAGCCAACAATGGCCCATTGGGTCAATGCTACTGCTATGAAAGGGCCAATTGATCCGGCAATTATCCAGTAAAGAAGAGCCAGTAAAGCTGCGGTTGGAAATACGACCAGCATCCAGGTTTTGTTCCTGTTGCCGTACACAAACGTGGGCAGCGTCAGCCAGTCCAGTATCCGTTGCTGGTCCGCTTTTCTTTCCGGCGCGATCATGCCTATTGCCTGGAATTCCTGCCGGTAATCAACCAGCGCGCTCAATTCGGCTACGGTTTGCTGCCGGTTTTTTATCGCCGCTATTTCGTGCAACGGAGATGAGAGTATAGTCGCCAAGCGTTCTTTTCCGGGCTCAGAGCAGGTCCGGTTAAACCGCTGAAACAACGACCCCTTACCGAATATGTCCAGATCCAGCGTGTAGGGATGGTGTCCATCTACAAATTCGGCACCATCATCAAAAGAACTGTGATCCCCCTGCTGGGCTTTGACCTCCCGGTCATTGATCCGGGTGAGGTTTTGCAGCAATCGCTTTTCCGCATTCAATTGACCGTGTTTGCGGACGAAGTAGGCAAACAGGAGCAGCACACCGGCCAGTATGATCCGGAGGTATTCATAATCAAAGCCGAGGTATGCCAGGCAACCCGCTATGAGGATCAACGAAACCCTGATCCAGGATATGGTGGTTATCCGTTCTTCCACTTTTCTGCATTGACCTTCAAAAGCATTTTTTCGCCCGCTGTAGAAGGAGACAAGATCACGTGATGGAGTCAAGGGTCAGATAATTTTCTCGATGATTTCCATTATTTGTTTCAGCCCCGTCCGGTCGGCCTCGCCGAAGTCATTAAGCTTGTCACTGTCGACATCCAGAACCAGTACAACCTCGCCATTTTTCAATGCGGGAAGCACAATTTCAGATTTCGACTGAGAGGAACACGCTATGTGTTCCGGATACTCATCAACATTGGGCACCAGGACAACCTCTTTCGACTTCCATGCGTTTCCGCATGCTCCTTTCCCGAACGGAATGCGCGTGCAGGCGACCGGTCCCTGAAAGGGGCCCAGTACCAGTTGATCTCCTTTCACCAAGTAAAAGCCTACCCAGAAGAAATTCATCGTCTGGCGGAGTGCTGCGGAAATGTTTGACAGGTTGGCAATGAGGTCCGGTTCGTCAACGATCAGGGACCGTACCTGCGGGATCAGAACGCGATAGCGCTCCGCCTTGTCCGTTGAAGCTGAAACGAGAATATCTTCGGCCATATCGTTAATTCATTCCTGCACAATTTCAAGCCGGGCCCCTACACTAAGCTGGCGGTCGGTATGTCCGCGCTTTTGGCTATCGTGCGTCCAATAGGGGAGTAGAAACGCAAGATATCATTTGATACGAATTCTTCCCTCAGCAAGTTTCCCTGTAACAGGGGCGCAGGTACGCCCTTTTCAAATGCCTGCCTGGATACGAATACCCTCGCTTCATCCCAAAGCCCCGCGCTGATGAACAAATCCAGGGTTTGGGCGCCACCCTCCACGATAACCGACTGAATATTTTTCCTGTAAAGATCCTCAACCATTTCCCTGACGAAATTCCTGTTATCCAACCTGACAAGCACCAAATTATTGTTGTCCTCATTCTTCAGAATATTATAACAGATCGTTTTCTGAGACTGATCAAAAAGATGCAGTGTATTGCTAAGCCGGAGTGAACGATCGATCACTATTCGTACAGGATCCCTGCCGGACCAGTGGCGCACATTCAATCTCGGGTTATCCACCATGGCAGTTCTTGTCCCGACAAGTACACTGTCTTCTTCAGATCTCCAGCGGTGAACCAGCTGCCTGCTGATTTGATCGCTGATCCACCTTGAATCGTTATTCGCCGGGGCAATAAATCCATCCGAGGTTTGTGCCCACTTCAAAATAATGTATGGCCTTCGCTGTTCAACAAACGTGAAGAACCTTCGGTTGAGGTGGCGGCCCTCCTTTTCGAGCATACCCGTAATGACTTCAATACCGGAAGCGCTAAGCTTCCTGGCCCCGTGGCCCGAAACCGCGGTGTTGGAGTCGAAGTTGGAAACAACCACCTTAGGGACGCCGTGCTCGATGAGGATGTCCACACACGGCGGTGTTTTGCCATGGTGAGAGCAGGGTTCCAGCGAAACATAGACTACACTTTTTTTGAGCTGCTCGTTGTTCTGGACAGACCGGATTGCATTTACCTCGGCATGGGCTTCTCCGTAACGCCGGTGCCATCCTTCGCCGATGATCCTCCCTTCCAGGGCGATGACGCATCCGACCAGCGGATTAGGGCTAACAAGACCATGGCCAAGCCCGGCAAGCTCCATTGCCCTTGCCATAAAACAAGCATCCAGTTGGGGATCATGATCATCCATTGCGTATACTTGCAAAGATTGTTCTATGCATGACGAATTCCAAAACACTGTTTAAGGAATTAATCGCAACCGTGAAACTTGAGGAAAGTTACACGGAGAAAAAAAGCATCATGTACCGGCTGTTTGAAGGCGTCCTGGGAGTGTCGCCTACCGATATAGCAATTGAAAAACCGGTAGAACTGAGCCGCCGTCAAACGGGGGAATTGCATCAACTGATTGAGCGGATCAACCGGGAAGAACCCGTACAGTATGTTCTTGGCAGGGGTGACTTCTACGGAAGAACGTTCAAATTGAGTAGCCGGGTTTTAATCCCCCGGCCGGAAACCGAAGGCCTGGTAGAGACTGCGCTGACTGATCTCAGGCGCAGGTTGCGCCCGAGGGTGCTTGATATAGGGACGGGAAGCGGCTGCATTGCCATTACGCTGGCTCTTGAACTCCCGGGCGTGGATGCCTTTGCCACTGATATCAGCCTGGATGCACTGGCCGTGTCGCGGGAAAATGCAGCACAACTGAATGCGAAAGTAACCTTTGCAAGGTCAGACATTTTGGAGGACGGGTTGCCATTCGGTCAGCTTGACCTTATCGTCAGTAACCCTCCCTACGTTACACCCGGCGACGCCGGGACGATGAGCAGAAACGTACTCAACTATGAGCCCCGGCTTGCCCTGTTCACACCGGCGGATGACCCGCTGCTTTTCTACAAGGCGATCCTTACAAGATCCCACGGCGCGCTAAAGCCGGGCGGAAGGGTGATCGTTGAAATCAACGAGCATTACGGAGAGGAGGTCGCTGATCTCTTTCTTGCTCATCGTTTCAGTGGGGTAGAAATAATCAAAGACGTTAACAATAAGAACAGGATCGTGCATGGCATCGGTTCCTGACACAAGGTCCAACATCAAAGCCATTACTTCGCCCGGGAAATTGCATGAAGAAAAACAACGAGAC
>DATBVZ010000517.1:0-2123 GCA_036515095.1 Cyclobacteriaceae bacterium
GATATCCTGCGTCAAAACCGCCTGGGTTTTTACCGGGACCTTCCACGTAGGCTGCCGCCCGGTGATTTTGATACGATCATCGTCTGGACAAACATCCGGATGCCGGTAGTCATGCATGCCCTGAACAAATACAAAGCAAATGTCTTTGTGCACATTGGCAATCCCGTAAGCACTGGCCTCGCGGGAGGATGGTCGGAGTGGATGCAGTCCCTCCTTTTTCCTTCCACCAATCCGATTCACCTGAGGCCCGTGTCTGAGTACGTTCAGCGTGGCCTGAAAAAAAACAGGTATTACAACCGGTTTACCAGCAAGGTTTCACTTAAGCCCATCCTGATCCCTGACGCGACCGTTCACGAGCCCACTTCGGTAACTTCCGAATCGATTGTAAATTTCGGAATGGTTGCCCGGCTTGATCCCATTAAGGATCACAAAACCGTATTAACAGCCTTCACCATCCTGCTGGACGAGTACCCCCGGGCGATACTTAACCTCGTCGGCAGCGGCCCGCTCATGAAACCGTTAAAGAAATTCGTGGAAGACAGGGGGCTTGGTTCAAGCGTGATCTTTCATGGCGATGTAGACGATGTGTATTCCCGGATGAGAGGCTGGGATATTTTTTTGTATGCGACAACCCCCCGGGAAGGACTTGGCGGGACAATCCCGGAGGCATTGGCCATCGGGCTTCCCGTTGTTGCGGCGGACCTGCCCATGATACGGGAGTGGGACAAGTACGGAACCTACATTTCCTATTGCAACGCCGGCGATGCTGAAAACATGGCCAGTACTGCAAAGACACTGCTAACCGACGTTGACAGAAGAAAGGAAATCCACAGCCAGGCGCCGCAGTATATTCGGGAGAACCATTCGCCGGAAATATTTTCCTATAATTACATTTCGAACCCATAGTATTGATGCTAGGTAAGTTATTGATCCGGGCAGGTGATTACCTCTGCCGGAGTCGTGATCGTTCATTGATCGGGCAGATCAACAAGGCAATAAGGATCCTCTACCTCCGTACGGAGAATGCAAACGCGGATATTGCCACAAACGGCGAGGAGCGCGTGCTCAGGCTGGCTTCCGCGTTGGGGCTCAAAACGTATTTTGATGTTGGCGCCAATCACGGCGACTGGACCGACGCAGTCCGCAAACACAACACGGAAGCCGTCATACATTGTTTTGAGATCTCACCGGAAGCCTTCCAGGCACTGGAGAGCAGGACAAAGCAGTACCCGAATGTATTCCTGCATAACCTGGGAATGTTCAGCACTTCCGGCACGATGAAATTCTATCAGAATGCCAACGACAGGCAGTCTTCGCTGATCGCATCCGAAAAGCAACGCGATTCCCGGCTGACCGAGGCATCTGTTGTCACACTTGATGATTTTGCAGACGAACACGGAATACATTCCATCGACTTTCTGAAGATCGATACCGAGGGTGCCGACTATGACGTACTCAAAGGAGCGGAGAAAATGCTGAGGTCCGGCGCCATTAAGGTGATCCAATTTGAATACGGGTTCGCGTCGGTGGACTCCGGCCATTTACTTAAAGACTTCTATGCATACCTGGAACCGCTTGGCTACCGGCTGGGTAAGATCTATCCGCGGTCCGTGGACTTTACTTCCTACCACAGGGGGATGGAAAATTTTATCGGACCCAATTTTCTGGCCGTGCGAAATGAACTTGATGAAATGATCCGGACATTCAAATAAAACATGGCCAGGCAGCGGGACATTGCACATCACCACACACGTACTGATCCATGGGCAGAATTTTACTCAAAATAGATTCACTGTTTGATTCCCTTGAGGCACGAAAGCCCGCGAGGCTGTGGCTGGAATGCCTGCTGATCTCGTTTGGCATTTACCTGCTGGCAAATTTCCTGTACTCCCAAAACTGGTATTTCATGATCCGCCATGATTTTGAGGCGGGCAAAAGAATTGACTCTTTCTGGAAATTTAAACAAGATCTTTTCAACGCCGATCTCACGGCCGATCCGGTGCTGGTCTACCGGTTCATACTTCCTTACCTGCATCACTACCTGGGTATTGGAAAGGCGGGTTCGGTAATCCTCACGCTGCTGATTGATTGCCTGGCCCTTACATTTCTTTATGCCGCCCTGA
>DATBVZ010000518.1:0-2266 GCA_036515095.1 Cyclobacteriaceae bacterium
AATCCTTCAGGGCGGAGGATTTTTCTGCAGAATTTAACCGTGCCTATGATATTGAAATTTACCGGAGGATGGGGAAAGAGCTGCGGCTTGGTTACGCCCTGCAACGGCTATGTAAATACCCGTGGCTGTTCAACTATGTGATCCGAAAGGCGAGCAGGAGCCGGTACTGGCATGGGTTCCTGACCAGCGCGCTCGCCGACGTGAGCATCAAGATGCAGTTCACGGACCCTGCTTTTTATTACCGGCTCCTGGTGAAGTAGAGGTATAAGGTATAGGGTATAGGGTATAGGGTATAGGGTATAGGGTTGCTGGGTGCTTCTCCTATTCAATTCTTCAACTCTTCAATTCTTCAATTCTTCAATCTTTTTTCTCACTCACTCATTGACTATACGACCATGAATTCAAAACCTCGCGTACTCTTCCTTCTCGGATTGGCTTGTTCGGGACTTAATGCGGTCGCACAAACAGAGGTTGTGGCGATCACGGTAGATGCAGAAAAGACAATAGGCGAGATGAGGCCCATCTGGGCTTGGTTCGGATATGATGAACCCAACTATACGTACATGAAGGATGGAAGGAAATTGCTCACTGAAATTGCGGCACTGAGTCCCGTACCGGTCTACGTCCGGACCCACAATCTTCTGACTTCCGGCGACGGAGTAGCCGCCCTCAAATGGGGCTCAACCAATGCGTACACAGAAGATAAAAAGGGAAATCCCGTCTACAGCTGGGTAATTGTTGACAGCATTATGGACACGTACCTTGAGCGCGGCATGAAGCCGCTGGTTGAAATAGGTTTCATGCCCGAGGCCCTGTCGGTGAAGCCCCGGCCGTACCGTCATTCATGGAATACGGATCAACCGTATAACAACATCTATACCGGGTGGTCTTATCCGCCAAAAAATTACAGCAAGTGGGCGGAGCTGGTGTTTCAGTGGGTTCGGCATTCCATCGACCGGTACGGATTGGAAGAAGTAAAGAGGTGGAAGTGGGAATTATGGAATGAACCCAATATAAAATACTGGCAGGGGACATTCGATGAATACTGCAAACTTTATGATTACACCGCTGACGCGGTAAAGCGCGCCTGCCCGGATTGCAGCATGGGTGGTCCTCACACAACCAATCCAAACGGCGAAAGCGCGGAAAAATACCTGCGGGACTTTCTGCAGCACTGCGTCTCCGGAAAGAACTATGCCACCGGGAGGGTCGGTTCTCCCATCGATTTCATTGCCTTCCATGCCAAGGGTGCGCCAAAGGTTGTTGACGATCATGTGCGAATGAACATGTCGCCGCAGCTGGATGCTGTTGCTACCGGCTTTGGGGTTGTTGCATCCTTTCCGGGACTCAAGGATCTTCCCGTTATCATAGGAGAGTGTGATCCGGAAGGCTGTGCAGCATGTTCCATGCAAAACCACCCCCAGAATGCATATCGCAACGGCACAATGTACTCCAGTTACACGGCGGCATCCTATGCAAGGATCTATGACCTGATGGATCAATATGACATTAACCTCGAGGGGGCAGTGACCTGGGCTTTCGAGTTTGAGGGTCAGCGCTGGTTCGATGGCTTTCGCGATCTTGCTACGAATGGCGTTGACAAGCCTGTGCTGAATGTTTTCCGAATGTTCGGCATGATGCAGGGCGACCGGATTGCCGCAGACACACCCGGAGCGATCACTGCCGATGAGATCATATCGTCCGGTCATCGACAAGACAGTCCTGATATTCATGCGATTGCCAGCCGCGACGATCACTCCATTGCAATTATGGTGTGGAATTATCACGATGATTCGCGGCCAGCCGCGCCGTCGCCGGTGGAATTGCAGGTAAAAGGCATTCCGGCAGGTCGTGCGCTCCTGCATCATTACCGGATCGATTCTGCCCACAGCAATTCCTACGAAACCTGGAAGCGCATGGGATCCCCGCAGGATGTTACCGCGGCTCAGTACAAGATGCTGGAGGCGTCTGGACAGTTACAATTGATGGGCTCTCCGCAATGGATAGCTTGCGAAAAAGGTGAAACGAAATTCAATCTTGCGCTTCCCCGGCATGGCGTATCGCTGTTTCGATTTTCGTACTGAACTGAGACTTTGAAATATCGAGCGAAGTAGGGCCTACTGCCTACTCCATGTCGTTAAGTTAAGGGGCAAGCCGTAATGGTTGAGTTTAAATGTTTAGATGAAACTCAGCAATTTGGGGGCACTGACGGCACCATATCGTTTAGGCAGGCGCCTTGCTGGCTTCGTTCCCCCCTTGAGGGGGG
>DATBVZ010000519.1:0-2779 GCA_036515095.1 Cyclobacteriaceae bacterium
TGCATATCCATAAATAACCTGCCCCGGAGATCATAAACACTTGCCAACTCCTCATTCTTTGTACCGAACATCCTGATAGCGGTCTGGATCGCCCTGTCAAAATAATATTCCGACGAATCGTAATTCTTCATCATGCGATAGAGATCGCCCAGATGCTCATATAGAATTTTCGCATAGAGTGGATCCTTCGGTTCGGTCTTTTCCCAAATTGCAAGTCCATTTGTCAGGGCATTCCGGGACTCCTCAAATCTCCCTAACGCCCGAAGGTCACTGGACAGATTGCTGTACCCGTTGATCAGGTCCTCCCTGAACCCGGATGTCTCGTATATTTCCAGTGACTTCCTGCGCATCTGCAGCGATTGTTCAAAGTTTCCCTGGTTATTATACATATTGGCCACGAGCTGGTAGGCAAATGCCTGCTCGTAGGGCAGGTCAACGTACAGCGAAAGGTAGAGATTGCTCATTGTCTCAACTTCATCAAACTTAAAATTCTCCCGTGCTATACTCGCCAGTCCGTAATACACACTGCCCAATGCATAGCGGCTATCGGGCAGGTATTTTTCCTGCAATACCCGGGCCTTGTGATAATTCTGCTCTGCCAGTTCCTTTCGCTGCAGCCCCCAGTAGTACAGCACCCCCAGCCATAAATAAGAATCCGCCACTTCCCTGGATTCCCTGCCGAAGATCCTCATTCTTAGTTGCAACGCGCTGAGATGCATCTGCTCCGCAGTGTCGGGCATATTCAAATGATCGTAGACTACAGCTTGCGTGAACAGGGCGTTGGCCCTGAGGGCCGGGTAGTCGTCGATGTTCTTTCCCGCATATTTATGCAACTCATCCAGGTACCGGAATGGCCGCCGGTAGTCCTCGTGAATGTTGATCTCAGGAAAGCCCTTTGCCTTCCATACCTCAAAGGTTTCAATTTCAGCCGCCCGCAACATTAGGGCAACGTACCCCTCCCACTGCTCCGCCTGCTTCATTTCGCCGGCCTTCGCTAACGACAGGTCGATCGCCTTCCGATACCGGCGTGATTCTACCAGGGCGTTGACCTCGTCAAGCGCCGGATGTGAATAACGTGCTGCAAGGGGAGCATTGTCCTGGGAATAAAGCAAATGCGCACCGCAAATGGCGGTCACTACTATTACGCGCTGAAGGAGTACTGACGGGCTGATTAATTTCAATAATTCAAAATAATCAAAAATAAGGCAGCCAAGCAATCGGCAAGCGATGATGATCTCCTTATAATCACCGATGGGATTCTCTATCTACCCTGCCTGCCATTCCGAATCGCCGCAATTAATGGAATGTACTATGCCAATTTCAGTCGGTAGCAACAAACTTGAGACAGACCGGCCGGTCAACTGCGATTCGCTTGCCAGTATCAGTCAGCAATCCCGTTTTCAGGTTGCGTCTAAAAATTATGATATCATTGGTATCCTGGTTTGCGGCCAGCAAAAAGTTTCCGGAAGGATCGATTGCAAAATTGCGGGGTGTCTTGCCCAGGGTAGACTGCCTCCCGGCGTACGTCAGTTTACCCCCATCGTCAATCGAATATATCGTTATCTCATTGGCATCGCCCCTGTTGGAGCCGTAAAGAAATGTGCCGTCCGGAGAAACATGGATATCAGCCGCCCCGACCTTGCCTTTAAAATCAGATGAGAGTAAAGTCAGGGATTGTTTGGCCGTCAGCTTACCGTCTTTGTAGTCGAATGCGGTTACCGTCGCATCCAGTTCCTGGATCAGGTAAGCGTATTTTCCGTTCGGATGAAAAACCAGGTGCCTGGGACCACTACCAGGCTTTACAGTAGTTTCGCCTGCTGCCTTCAGTGGCCTGGATTGACCAGCATCAACCGCATAGGCGTTTACCTTATCCGTACCCAGATCCGGAGTAAACAAGTACCTGCTGTCCGGCGACAAAACTACGGCATGCACATGCGGCTTTTCCTGCCGGCGCTGCACCACGCTGCTGCCCTCGTGTGCAATGGTCTGGATTTCCGGGTCCAGGGACCCATCGGGCTTGATGCGTATTGCGGAGAGGGTGCCGGAACCGTAGTTGCCTACAAAAACCAGGTTTTGCTTGTCATTAACGGAAACGTAGCATGGATGATCGCCGGCCGAGGGCACGCTGTTTATGAACGTCAGCGTTCCGGCCTTTGGATCGAACGAGAATGCGTTCACCGTGCCCTTTCCCTCTCCGGCTTCACTTACAGAGAATACATACTTTCTGTCCGGGCTGATGGCGAGATAGGATGGGTTGGTTATGTCAACCGACTTGTACTTGAATTTCGTATCGCCCGTTTGTGTATTGAAGGTGTAGACCTGTATACCGTTGGTGTTGTCTTTGTTGGTGTACGTTCCGATCAGTAGATTGTATTCATTGCCTGTTTGCGCCTGCGCCAGGGAAATGAAAAACAATATACAACAAAGCATTGCCGGTAATCTCATATGTGGTCCGGATTGGTGTTTGGCTAAAGGTAATGGTTCCGGTCATTTTTGCAAACCTATCTTTGACGATGCGCAAGAGGTCTGTGCGGAAATATGGAATTCCACCCTTGTAAACTTTCCACCGCTGCGCGACGTTCCCCTTTCAGACGCTCATTGGGGCCTCTGTAACCGGCGTAAATCAACGGCTATGATCATACTCAAACGGGTCTACGACAATGACATCGACCCCAGGGCATTCAGTATACTGGTGGACCGGCTTTGGCCGCGGGGATTGAGCAGGGATGACATTAGGCCTGATGAATGGTTCAAGGACCTCGCACCCAGCAATGAGTTA
>DATBVZ010000520.1:0-4565 GCA_036515095.1 Cyclobacteriaceae bacterium
GGCTGAGTCCCGCCAATAAGGACGTGAAACGCTTGCTCTTGTCGATCAGGCCGGTCCCTGATGGCGGCGTGTACAGATCAGCATCTTCGGCTCCACCCTTCTGCGCATAGGTAGTAAGTGAGCCCATTAAAAGCATGAGAACGATAAGACTCTTCATGACAACGTTTTGTAATGCGTATGTTCAAAATGGTTAAAGGGCATTTGCTTGAGAAGTTGGTAAGTGTAAGCTTCCGTGAGGAATGCCATATGAAAAAGTGCAGTTAAATTTATACTGGGTAGCTCTTTCTCACGGCGAAAATCACGGCAAGCTCTGCCTCATGTGCCTTTTGGACGTCCTTTGCTGCGAAATGCAATGACGATGAATGCCCGGTGCGGCTATCCCATAAAAAAACAGAAGTGAACCTGAAAATAATCAGGGGAAGTATCATCCTGAAGTTCAGGAATACTTCCCCGATGAGGATTTGGACACAAAAAATATCAGCCTGCGAAGCAATAAGCAAAGCCATGCTCCTGCGCACGACCAACAGCCCACACTCCGGAAGGAACGATCTGAATATCTTTGTGAATGCCGCTGACCCAGTCCTTCTTCACCTCTTCACGATCAAGCCCGGCACCCTGTGCAGCCAGCTGACTGTATACAGTAAGAGCCATGTCACACACGCAAAACATTGCCCCACGTTCCTGAAGCCTCTTTATTCCATCAATACCCGGGAATGGGAAGTCGCCGTCTCCGGGTGTGTAGTACGGATTACGGGTTGCGGGTGCTTTTGTTGTATTGTCGGTGATCTTGAACATTTCCCCGAGCTTGTACTTTTGCCATAACCGGTCTTCCATGGCAAAAGGGATGGCATTGTGGCGAAGAACTACCATGGCAGTCATATCGTTGTCCGGGGTTTGCGTATTGTTGTTGGTAACATAGAACACCCACGACCAGATCACCGACCATGCTCCGTTCGGTTCCGGAGCATCGTAAACGATACGGTGTTTCCCCTTTGCTTTTTTGAACCATGCGTCCGGATCGTCGTTATCGGCACCCGGAACCGCGCCTTTTGATGCAAAAGGTACCGGGAGGGTCGAAAGACCCACCGCGGTGCCGGCCAACACCTGACCGATAAATTTTCTTCTTGACTTGACTTTTTCTGAATTGTTCATGTTGCTTATTTTAATTGTTAGACACGAGATAAATTAACTGCTGAATACACGTGTTGTCCCGGACTCCGATCTGCCTTTACGATGATACCGGCTCATTGTACCCGCTTACGTTCAGCTTCCGAGCCCGACCGTAGGTCCACGGCATTTAGTTTCCTGTTACCAAAGTTGTGAGTATATGTAAGGTTGAGGGATCTGGTTCCCCAATCGTATCGCATATACGAGCGTACATTCACTTCAGAAACCTCTGTTCTTATCCTCCACCGCAGGGTATTAAACATGTCATTGAAAGCCAAAGTGATTGTAGCTTCATTCTTTAGCTTCTTCTTTATGCCAAGGTTAACCTGACCCATCGGTTCAAATTGCGAAATACCCCAAAGGGTGGCAGCCTGATAGGAACCGGAAAGTTCGATCGAAAAATCCCGGGGCAGGGTAAATGCACTGGTGGTATTAAGGATGAAGTTATTAACATTCCGACTTACGTTATGCACAAGGTGCTGAGTCTCGTACCTGTGGAAGTAAAACGAAACATCATTTTGCATTTCCCACCAGGACGTCACTCCTACCGGAAAGGTTGTACTGATTCCGAAAGTACGCATGGATTTCAGGTTTTGCGACCGGAATATCTGCTCATTGGTAGCTGGATTAAACTCCGGTTGCAGGAGGGCAATCTCATCGTCGGAGTGACTGTACCTGAGCGAAACCCACCATTGCTTAAACTGATAACTGAAATCAAACGCGTCGGTTATGGCAGGTTTTAACGAAAGATTCCCGGCTACAAAGGTTTTGGGACCAATGTAAAATACAAATGGAGCCATATCGTTGAAAGTGGGTCTGGTGATCCTACGGTTATAGACGATCAGGATCTTTGCTTCTTTGCTGAGATCGTGGGCGACCGACAGATTGGGGAAGAAATTGCCAAACGAACGATCCAGCAACAAACCCTCTGCAGGACTGGTAAGGACGCTGCTTGTGTGTTCATAACGAAGACCACCGCCAATGGTCCAATCGGCATGCGGCTGCCAATTCCATGACCCATATACTGCCAGTATCTTTTCATCCAGATCCGAATCGTTGGTGAACTCCGGGTCGATTTTGGTTTCGCCCATCGTTGTTCTTGCCGACAAGACGCGATTAGTAAATTGTGACAAGGTGCCTTTTGCGCCTGCATCGACTGACCATTTCGAATTAAATTCGTTCGTGTAGTCAATATTTACCACCCTGAAATGAATCGGGGTTTTCTTTTCTACCTGAATTACCTCACCCTCCGGATCTGGTGAATTATTGAGTGTTGTCTTGTTGTCGTAGGTTGACGGATTGTTATTGTGATAGTACAGGTAATCGAAGGCCAGACCGATCTCCTGACGATCATCCACCTTATGCCTCAATCCGAGGCTTCCGGTAGCACTTTGCCATTTGTTGATTTCCCTGATTGACATATTGGTATGGAATGTTGTGTCTGGGGAAACCGCATTGAGACTGATCGTTTCCGCATCCAACTTCCAATTCCTGCGGTAGCCTGTAACAAGGAGGCTCGCAGTGGTCTTGTTACTTATCGTATACTCCAATCCGGTCCGCAGGTTTTGGACTGTGGTGAGTGGTTTCCTTTGACTATCGCTGATATTAGTCTGTGTGAAATTGTTAGTTGTTGTGAAATATTCATTGAACCATTCATGCCTGTTTTGCTGGCGTTGAATGGAATAACCAAGGAAGGCATTTAGTCTTTTCGTTCTTCGGTTCAGATTGAGTCCCGCACCCAATGTTTCCGCGCGGGCGTATCCCAGGGTAACTGAGAAATTGCCGTTGGTACCCGCATCCGGACTTTCCTCCATTACAATGTGAATGATCCCGGCATTGCCCTCGGCATCATACTTAGCCGGCGGGGAAGTGATCAATTCTACCTTTTCGACAGTTGCTGAACTCATACCATCCAGCATCTGCACTACGGCATCCATCGGCAGGCGGCTCGCTTTGCCGTTGACCATAACCAGAACACCGTTTTTTCCGTTCATGGTTACACTATTGTTCTGCCGGTTTACCATCACACCCGGACTTTTTTCCAACACCTCGAGGACGGTGCTGCCTGCGGCGGTAATGCTGCCCTTCACATTGACAACCGTTCTGTCGGTTTGTTTTTCGTACAGCGGTTTCTGCCCCATAACGACAATTTCTTCCAACTGGCTGATATCTTCATGGAGATAAAAGTTGCCGATATGAAGTTCCTCCTCAGCAGCACCTGCGCTGACGCCGGAGAATATTGTTTGGTAACCAATTATTGAGATACTGATAAGGTAGTTGCCCGGCAGGCTTCTTATCACAAAGCCTCCATCGTCATTGGTAATTGTGCCGGCAACCAGCGCAGAATCTCCCGGTTGTAACAGCAAGACGTTGGCATAAGGGATAGGATCTCCTTCTTCCCCCTCTACCGTTCCGGTGATGCTTACCTGAGCTGCAACGCCTTGAAGTAAGCAGAGCATCAGTAGGGTTAACAGGCAGAACGCATGTTGTTGTTTCCGGGCATATAGGGCAATTGAACCCGCTGGCAAGCGGCTATTTGAAAGGATCATTTTATCGCAGTTCGTATACCCGAAATAATTAGTAGCGGCCTGGAAGCCATGAATTTTTTTCGGGGCAAAAATGAACAAAAGAGTTGCGCGACGCCTAGCAGGGCTGTTGCAGAGATTATAAACTTTTTTCTAAAGTGCCTGACGGATGTTGCGCAGCTTGAGATTTTGTTGTGGAAAAGAAGGAGATTTATTCGCGGGGGATCAGCCTGGAAAACCCATTTTCTTTACCAGGTCCTGAAAGCCAGGCTCCTGGTGCAGCGGATAGAACTGGGGTTCGCTTTTCAGCCACGGCATCTCCATTTCATGGCTGTCATAGGCCTCCTGCAGCCAGGATAATGCGGATGTCTTGTCACCAAGTGCGGAATAGATCACCGCAATAAAGAAAGCCAGCGATCCGGCGCTTGTCCGGGCCCGCTTTGCCTTCAGTTCCAATATGATCCCATTTGCTTTTTCCGACTGACCGGAGTGGGCATATGCAGCCCCCATCCACCCCAGCATGCGGGGGTATCTGATCCCTCCCATCTCCATTCCGCGTTGAAATATGGAAATTGCCTCCTTGTAGTTGCCGGTATTTAGCATGAGGAATCCGTAGGAATCAAGGGTAAGGTAATTATTGAGCAATTTTAGCCGGTTCCGGGCAAAATCTGCAGCTTCTTTAGAACGCCCGGCATAATACAGTGCCGGGACAATCCGGCTTCCCGGATAAAATGGATCAAACTGGTTCAGTTTCTGCGCAATGGCGAGCGCCTCGTCATGCCTTTCTGTAAAGTTCAGCAAATCAGAATAAAGACCCATCGCGTCGGGGTGACCGGACGCGATCGCCCTTTTGTATTCCTGTTCGGCCCCATC
>DATBVZ010000521.1:0-2625 GCA_036515095.1 Cyclobacteriaceae bacterium
CAAGCAGCGCGTAAGCTGCAAACCATAGCAAGGACCGGCTTATGCTATGAAAGATCAGTGCACCTGCCGGGGCAATGACAGCCCAGATGATCACCGCGCTGCCCGGCACAAATCCACCCAGGGAGGTCTGAAGCATAAACGGAAGAATGAGGATCAGAAACAATTGACTGTTTCTGAAAAAGGTATACCTCGTAGTGACACTGAAATGAGCAATACTGGCAAGGGAAAGCAGACCGTACGTGAAAGGTATTAGTCCGGGCACGATCAGATCGTTTGCAAAATAAAGTACTCCCCAGACCAGTCCCGCAAGGGCAAACGGCCACGACATTACAAGCAGGCTGGACTTTCGCAGTCTTTCCTCCTTTGAGTCAGCAGGATGTTGCCCTAAGTCAATGCACTTTTGAAAAATCGATAGCATTGGCAATTTGCTTGGAGTGCTCTTTTTAAAATCCGGAGCGTTGGCTGTCGAAGCGCCTGCTTTGAAACCGCATTCCTGGTCAAAATTAACAGGAAATTCAGACTCTTTCTGTGCTGAAACCGAAATGACGTACCGGGGAAATACCTTACTGAGCAACCAAATTCATTGAATGAGGAGCATTCTGCAACAATTCTTAATGTAATTGCAACCCTGCTTAATGGCCGGGAAACCGGCACCCTCTACCTTCGAAGCCATAATTCAATTGATTGGCCCCTAAAATGCCCGGCAGCACTGGACCCTTCTATTGTTTAAACACTTAAATGAAAATTATCATGACCAAAGCTACAGCCATGATCCAGGTCGACCGCCTGGAACTGGAACAAAAGGTAAAGGAAATGTATCGCGAGGTCGCTTTGCATCCGGAAGTAACCTATCACTTTGAAATGGGAAGGCGCTTGGCCGAAAAGCTGGGGTATCCACGGCAGCTGTTGGACCTTATACCATCTGAGGCAATCCAATCCTTTGCGGGTGTAGGTTATCATTTTGATTTGGCCGATCTGAAGAAGGGGGAATACGTTGTTGACCTTGGTAGCGGTTCTGGTATGGATGCATTCTTTGCTGCCTTGCAAGTTGGAGATGGAGGCGAAGTAATCGGCATTGACATGACCCCCGAGCAGCTTGCAAAGGCCAATACGCTAAGGGATCAATACGGTTTTCACCAGGTTGTGTTCCACAGAAGTTACATTGAGACCCTGCCGGTGATCCCGGAAAGCATTGATGTGGTTATAAGCAATGGCGTTATTAATCTGTCGGGACAAAAATCCAGCGTCTTTCAGGAAGCATCACGTGTGCTGAAGCCGGGTGGCCGGTTAGCATTATCCGATATTGTAACTATGCGGCAACTCCCGGAGAGTATATGTTGCAACGCAACCCTATGGGCAGCATGCATCGGCGGTGCCATGCAAAAGGACGATTATTACACGCTCATAAACAATGCAGGCCTTAAGCTGGTTGAAGAAAAGGTCAATCCGTATGAATTTCTCTCCAAAAGCGCTAAGGGCGCCACAAGGGATTACAACATTCAGAGCATATCGATTTTAGCTGTCAAGCCAAGGCGCTGATGGATTGCGGTCCGTTTTCAATGACCTTATCCGTATATAAAGAAACTTTGCTATTTATTACTTAACTTTCTAACCATTTAGATGAGCTGTTGGCGTACGTACAAAAAACATCTCCGGTGCTGGATATCATCCGCAATCCCGTACCGGTCACGCTTGAATTGGTCAAAGTCTGATAGATATTGATGGTAAACCCATCGGGCTTCGCCGGGTGTTAGCCAGGTGGGCCTGATGAGGTTTCAGTTTTAAATATAATTCCAGCGCTACTGAAAACCTACGCTATGAGAACATCCGGAATAACTAAGTCGGCGATAGCCATTTTCGTGCTGTCACTGAATGGATACAATTCATATTGTATCCCAGCTTCTCACCAGTCATCTGCCGGGGAATGGAAGGCACAAACCGGCAGTGACAGGTACGTACCTGAATTTTCCCTGCCTGACCTGGATGGTGAAATGATCAGCTCAAAATCCCTCAAGGGAAAATTTGCGGTCATCCATTTTGCCACGACGTGGTGCCCGTTCTGCAATGCGGAAGCGCCTCACCTCGAAGCGTTGTTCCGTGAGTATAAGACGAAGGGTGTGGAGGTGTTCATTATTGATGTGCAGGAAGCTAGGGAACTTGTAGTTCAAAGGCTCAGGGACAGATTCAATCTTTCTTTTCCTATTCTCCTTGACGTTGATGGAGCAGTAGCCGCAAGCTTTGCTCCACCGGAAGTATTGCCCGAGCTTTCACGGGCAGAGGTGATGCTGGCATCAAACCTCATTATTGACCCGGAGGGCAGGATCCGGTTTCTGTCGTTGCTTGATTCAAAGAATTTTGACGCCAAACTGGTAAGCCTCAGAGAAAGCCTGGATGCCCTGATTGCATCCGCCGGCAAAGGGATCGCTAATCCGGCCGTTATCCTGATGAATGATCCGGGGCTTAGGCAGGCACAGGCGGGAAAGGAGACAACGGTTAAAGTTTCGTTTGAAATCAGGGAAGGGCTCCATATCCAGGCCGATAGAGTCAGTGACCCCAACCTAATTCCCGCCGAACTCAGTTTTGCAGGTCCTGAAGGAATTGTAATGGGTAAACCTGTTTTTCCTG
>DATBVZ010000522.1:0-5963 GCA_036515095.1 Cyclobacteriaceae bacterium
CCCGAGCTGGTTCAAAGTATCGAGCTGGACAACATTAGCGGTAAGGTCATGCTGTGGGTATTGTACCTGGTGATCGGATTTGGCATGTTCGGCACCTACCTCATGATGACGGCGGAACGTCAGTATGAGTTTGGTGTGATGGTCGCCGTGGGCATGAAAAGGATCCGTTTACAGGGCATTGTATTCCTGGAAATATTCCTGATGACGATAATCGGAGTGCTCGCGGGTATTCTGATCAGTTTGCCTGCACTCATCTATTTCCATCACAATCCCATTTATTTCGCCGATACCCAGGCAGGGGCAATTGAGAGCTTCGGCGTGGAAGCAGTGTATGCGTTTTCACTTGACCCGGTGATCTTCACCAACCAGGCCTACGCCATATTCATTATGGCGTTAATCCTGTCTGCCTATCCTGTCTGGAAGATACAGACGATGAAGGTGGTTGAATCAATGAGAGCTTAACCGATAAGACAAATGTTAGCACGGATAGCATGGCGAAACGTATGGAGACACAAGGGCCGGAGCGCGGTGGTCATAGCAGCAATGGTCGTAGGCATATGGGCTTTGACTTTTGGCGGCGGATTCATGAACAGCTTTCTTATGAGCTACATACGGTCGTCGATAAAGCACGAAACCTCCAGCGGACAATTCCACCATCCCGAGTTCACGAAAGATTTCGATATCAAATTCACGATCACAAGGCCGCAGGAGATTGCTGACTATTTACGCAGTAACAGCAGCGTGAAGGATTTTACCGCGCGCAGCATCGTCAATGGAATGATCTCCTCAACGCGCCAGGCAACGGGCGTGAAGATTGTGGGCATTGACCCGGCTGAGGAGGCCAGGGTTACCGCGCTGGACTCCCTTGTCGCAGAGGGCGGGTACTTTACCAACGTAACCAGTAACCCCGTACTGTTAGGAGAAAAGCTCGCGGCGAAGCTGAAGGTCAAGGTGAAGTCGAAAATTGTGCTGACGTTTCAGGATATTCATGGAAACATCACCGCCGGCAGCTTCAGGGTTTCCGGCATTCTGAAAGCCACGTCCACCGTGATCAATGAAGCTTCGGCATTTGTGAGACGGAGTGATCTGAACCGGCTGCTCAGCCTTGAAGATGCAGTTCATGAAATTGCCTATACCACCGTTGAGGGAACCGATGATCAGCAACTGGCTGAAGCCCTTCAGGCAGCCTTCCCTGAAGTAGAAGTGCGTTCATGGCGGGACCTGTCGCCTGTGCTTGTATTCATGGAACAGTGGTTGGCGGCAGGCCTGCAAGTCCTGATCATCATCATCATGCTTGCCCTTGCTTTTGGCATTGTCAACACTATGCTGATGGCTGTACTTGAGCGGGTGCGCGAAGTGGGCGTGATGGTGGCGCTGGGTATGAGGCGTAGCCGGGTTTTCCTGATGATCATGATCGAAACTATTTTTCTTGCCAGTGCCGGGGGACCATTGGGTTTGCTGGCAGGGTATCTCACAATTTCCTGGTTGGGAAAAAGAGGAATCGACCTGTCGGATTATTCAGCAGGACTGGAAGCAATCGGATATGAGAGTATCCTGTATCCCGTTCTTTATACTTCCGATTATGTGCGCGTGGTTGTCGGCGTTCTGATAACCGCACTGCTCGCATCGGTGTACCCGGCGTGGAAAGCAATAAGGATGGAACCGGTGGATGCAATCCGTACGGTTTGAAATTTTCAAGGAACAAAAAACACAACCGATGGCCACATTGATCAAAGCCACCAATATTTCGAAAGTCTATCACAAAACCAGTGTTCCGGTTTATGCCGTAAACAACCTGAGCGTAGAGATAGGTGAGGGTGAATTTACCGCGATAGTCGGTCCGTCCGGTTGCGGCAAGACCACGCTACTGAACATACTGGGGGGCCTTGATCATCCGACGTCCGGGAAAGTCGAGATCGGGGGCATTGACATTGCTCAGATGAGGGACAGCCAGCTTATTGACTTTCGGTTGAAGAACATCGGCTTTGTTTTCCAGGCATACAACCTGATACCCGTGCTGACTGCCATTGAGAATATTGAGTTTATCATGCTGCTTCAAAAACGAGGCAGGAAGGAGCGGATTGCGCGCGCGAAGGAATTACTGGAGCAAATGTCCATAACGGACAAAGCCCATCACAGGCCGGGGGAGCTTTCCGGCGGCCAGCAGCAGCGGGTAGCCGTGGCACGTGCGCTGGCTTCAGGTCCCAGGTTCATCCTGGCCGACGAACCCACTGCCAATCTCGATTCCGTGTCCACGGAAAATCTGCTCGATCTGATGGCGCTCATAAACCGGGAGCAGAAGGCGACGTTCATATTTTCCACGCACGATCAGCGTGTGATGGACAAGGCCCGCAGGCTGATAAGGTTGGTGGATGGGGCGATTGTTTCGGATGAGATCCGGGGGTAATGATAAGGGGAATATTGTTTGCGGTTACCTTGTTTTCCTTTTCCCTGGCCCTGGCTCAGGAAGAGAAGCCAAAGAAGTTCACGGTGAAGGGCTACCTGAAGGATAT
Organism: Cyclobacteriaceae bacterium; assembly: GCA_036515095.1. Taxonomy (GTDB): domain Bacteria; phylum Bacteroidota; class Bacteroidia; order Cytophagales; family Cyclobacteriaceae; genus ZC4RG29. Next base: position 2,514 of record DATBVZ010000522.1, read on the forward strand.
GGCGTCTTTCATTTACGTGGGCGATAGCCTGCTGTTTCAGAACCAGGTTCACAACCGCCTGAATTTTGCCTGGTATGCCAATGAGTTCACCGTCTATGCGGAATTCAGAACGCGGATACTGAGCGGCGATCTGGTGAATGACATTCCGGGCTATGACAGGCTGATCGATTCGAACAACGACTACTTCGATTTGTCGGGCAATGTGGTAAACACACGTTCTGTTATCATCAACACCATGGCGGACCGGTTTTACGTGCAATGGGTGAAGAATAATTGGGAGATCAAGGCCGGAAGACAACGGATAAATTGGGGTGTTAACCTGGCCTGGAACCCCAACGATCTCTTCAATGCCTATTCCTATTTCGATTTCGATTATGAAGAACGGCCCGGTTCGGATGCCCTCCGTATCAGTTATTACACAGGCGTTGCCTCAGGTGTTGAAGTTGCGGCGAAGATGGCGGATGAAATTGATGACTTTGTGGCGGCTGGTATGTGGAAAATAAACAAGTGGAACTATGATATCCAGTTTTTGGCCGGACTGGCCCAGGGCGACATTGCGTTGGGAACGGGATGGGCGGGTAACCTGGGTAATGCCGGATTCAAGGGTGAGCTGACCTATTTCCACAAGGCCATAGACACGAAAGTTAACAGCAGTTACGATGGCATTTTTCTGGGCGCTCTGTCTGCTGATTATTCATTTCCCGGTTCCCTGTACCTTAACGCCTCCGTGATGTACAACTCGGAAGGATCGTTTCATCCTGATTTTGGACTCACCTTTATTGGCTTACGGCCTGGTACGGTAAGGGATTTGTCACCCTACAAATGGTCTTCCTTCATCCAGGCTGCTTATCAGATCTCACCCTTGTTTTACAGCAGCCTTGCATTGATCGGTTACCCCGGAGGCGATTCATTTTTCATCAATCCTGCGCTGACCATTTCATTGAAACAGAACCTTGATCTGGATCTGATCGGCCAGCTCTTTTACGGGGATGACATCAACGGCGACTTCAGGGCCATCGTAAAGGCGGGGTATCTGAGGTTGAAGTGGAGTTTTTGATGGGGGGTAGGCGTTGAATTTTCACCGCAGAGACGCCGAGGGCGCAGAGGTACGCAGAGATTATTTTAGTTTTCGCCTGGCGGCGAATGGATAGGTGTAGGTTTGTAAAGTGGGCTTCTTATTGGAGAACAGAGGGGAGGTGCGCTTCACGTGGATAGTGCGAACTTCAATGATTTCCTGTAACCAACATAAACACGTAAAAACATAAACACTTTTCTGTTGTGCGCGATTGCTCCGGGCCAGGCCCGGAGCCAATCACACAACTACACACCAAATAAACCCACTACTACTACACTAAGCGTCTTTATATCACACTATGCAATTTGCCTGAAGGCTTCTGCGAAGAATTTCATTTCACTCATCAACCCAATACTCACACGGCACCAGTCCTTTTCATTGAATTTCCAGAACCGAACGCTCACACCGCGCTTCATCATTTCATCCGTAAACGTGCGGCCTTCCATCGCGATGGGAAACATGACGAAATTCGTGCACGATGGGATGTACGTATACCCTGCTTCGGTCAACACCTCATAGAGGAACTCCTTCGATTCCTGTGTCCCTTTTAAGGCGGATTGCAGGAATTCGACATCCCGGTAGGCTGCCAATGCCGCATTTGCTGAAGTTGCTGAAATTGAACGCGCGCCTCTTGCGTAGGGACTAAGCATGCTCAGCATTTCAGGTGGGGCGACCATGTACCCTACGCGTAGCCCGGCGAAGCCATACAATTTTGAGAACGTTCTTGTCACCATGACGTTGTATCCGGCTTTCACAAGGCTGATCATAGAAGCTTCGTTGGGATTTTCAAGATAATCTATGTAGGCTTCATCGATAAATACCGGGACGCGTTTGGATACGCGCTGACAGAAAGCCTTCAGCTTGGAAGGATCAAGAGTTGTTGCGGTAGGATTGTTAGGGTTGCAGAGATAAACCAGAACGGTCCTATCGTCAATGGCTTTTTCCATTGTATCCAGGTCCAGCTTGAAATCGGCTGTCAACGGGATCTTCACCCATTTTGCCTTGAAAAACTCTTCGGCATTTTCCGGCAGGCTGTCATACGTAGGATCCCCGCTGATTATGGTTCCGCCATCTTTGCCAAAGTAGATGGAGGCCGCATGCAGCAAGGGACCCGACCCGGCTCCGAGAAGCACGTGTTCTTTCGTAATGCCTTCGTATACGGCGATCTTTTCAGTCAGCTTACCCGTGTACATGCGGGGATACCGAAAGCTGGTGTCAATGGCTTCTGCAATTGCCTTTTTGGCTTTGGCAGATGGACCGAATGGATTTTCATTTGACGATAGTCTTGCCTTCACTTCACCAGTTGCTGAAGCCAGTAACTCTTCTTCAGAGATGGTCATGGTGCCGGAAATTCGGTTTGTTCGCGGGGCAGCGATCAGGTTACTGAGATTGCCGAGGGAAAAAGCAAGCGATCCTGTAACTATCGCGCCGTTTTTGAGCCATTGTCTCCTGTTAATTGTTGCAGTTGCCATTTGTAGAGGGGGTAAGGGTTGAACGTAATGCCTTGTGTTTTGGTAGGCAACAGAACGATCCACTATCCAGGGGTTAGTATGGATAGCCAGATCGTCTGCTGCTTTTTCTTCAATGCTTGTATTCATCATTTTATGATTCTGAATGCAGTTCCTTTGTATGTACCCGCAAATTCGTTGGGCTTGTCTCCTGCATAAGCAACTTCAATGATGCCATTGGCATCTGTGGTGAAGGTTCCCACCAGGGAACCTGAAGCAAAGACGTCAATGCTGAGGTTGGGTACAGGGGTTGAGATAATTCCCACGTCCTTATTCAATATGCCGCTTTTGTCCAGTTCCATGAAGGTAACGGCAACCGCGTTCGCACTGATGTCTTCGACTTCCGCCACGACCGGCGCTGCTACCTTGTCTATTGCCAGGTCCGATATGTCTTCGCAGGCTGTTGCCAGTATTGTCACGAGCGCAAGTATTGCTGTTCTGAAAGTTGGTTTCATAGTTAATTCTTTATTGATTTTCAAAGTCATTTGGTCCGCATTTTTTATTCAACCCACCACAGTCCGGTTTTCATGTCATCCGGACCTCCGTTGAGTGTCGCCGCTCCGGTCACCATATCGGCATTCAGCGAATATTCAGTTGAAGGATAAACCAGTCTCGTGGGCAGCACGCCATCATTGTGAAAGAACGACTGCGGATCATGCGCCGGCATTACCGGATAGCCGGTCCGGCGCAATTCGGTCCACGCCTCAATGCCCTGACCGAAAAGCGCAATCCATTTTTGGGTCATTATGTTTTCCTTGCTGATCGCTCCCAGGTTGGCTACATAGTCAGCCGGAACGTCCAAACCATATTGATTGAAGGAGGCTTCTATGCCCGACTCATAAAAGGCTTGTGCATCTCCGGTTATGT
>DATBVZ010000523.1:0-9365 GCA_036515095.1 Cyclobacteriaceae bacterium
CAATTGACAGCAAGGCGAAGGGAGCGCTGGGGAAGATCAGTAGGCAGTAGGCAGTAGGCAATAGGCAATAGGCAGTAGGCAAAGCAACCGATGAAATTATCGTGAAGCCAGTGTTGTTCTCACTCGCCAACGCACAATAAAAAATAAACATCTTGTCCATCCTGAATGCCGGCATGCAGCGAAGCGAATGCCACGGCATGAAGGACCCCCTTCAAGTTCGCACAATAAAAGTAGATTCGTACACACCAATCATGCCTCTATTCTATCAATACGGTATGAACTAAACTTCGCATCTGTGCAACAGTGACCTCGCATCTTATATTTATATTTATGGTACGTCTTAAGGAAAGGACCTTCCTAACCAGGCATACTCTGCACGATTGCCTTTGCTACTGCACCCCCTCTTCCCCCAAATGCCCGATATCATTCTCCATCTCAAGTGTAAATCCGTCGCCATTATAATGCACCAAATAAAGTCCCAGGTTGGTGTGCTTGTACTCATCCATTACCCGCAACGGCCGTCGGAACATGTGGCACAGCAATATTCTAATAGCGCGGCCGTGGATGCACATGAGAATCCGGCGATCCTGATGGTTGGAAAGGATGCGTTCGAGGGCGCCGCTGATACGGCTCAGTACCTGGTCCGGGCTTTCGCCCCCATCGATGGCGAGGGCGGTGTTGCCTTTGCTCCACTCGTCGAGCAGGTAACGGTAATAGGCATCTGATTCCGGTGTGATCTGCCTGCCTTCCCGGGTACCCCAACTGATCTCATTGAGTTCGGCAAGCGATTCGTGCGCAATACCCTTCCGGATGAAATCGTCAACCGTTTCTATGGTACGCCGCAGTGCGGAGGTGTACACCCGGTCGAAAGGAATATGGGCGTATTTCCGGTAAAATGCATTTGCCTGCTTGCGACCCAGGTCATTTAGGCTCGTATCAATTCCGCTTCCCTGAACGATGCTCATCCGGTTGAAATCGGTTTGACCGTGCCGTATTACGTAAATTTTTTTACTGCTCAATTTCAATTATTTTGGCCCCGCCGTTATCGATTCTGAACCTGTATGCCCCAGCGGCATGCTGTGTTCGGCGGCCCCAAAAATAGTCAAAACCAACACCCGGGAGGACTCCCCGGGAACGCAATCATGACAATTTTTACCAATACGGTCACTTTGGACTCACTCAACGCGATGGCGCCCCAGACAATGGCCGGAACACTCGGGATCGAATTCACCGCCATGGGAGAAGACTACCTGGAAGCGCGCATGCCTGTCGACCACCGGACACGCCAGCCCCTGGGGCTGCTTCACGGCGGCGCGTCGGTGGCGCTGGCTGAAACGCTGGGGAGTGTTGCCGCATCGTGTTGTATCGATCGCAATACGAGCTTTTGTGTGGGACTGGAGATCAATGCGAACCACCTCAGGTCAGTGCGGGAGGGTTATGTGCGCGGCCGGACAAGGCCTGTACACATCGGAAAAACTACCCACGTTTGGGAAATACGAATTGTCAATGAAGCTACAGATGACCTGGTCTGCGTAAGCAGGATAACGTTGGCGATTCTGGAGCGAAGAAATAAGGAGAAGGAAGGTCATGGAGAAAAGTAAATCCGGCATTCAAAGAGTAGGATCAGAAACCAGCTCCCTTTCGCTGGTCACCGCCGTTGTTTTCGACGAGGGTTTGTCCATGGCATTGTGGAGGCTTCCCAACGCCACAAACTCGACGCTTATTGTATCCAACACCCTGCGCCGCCTGAAAAGTCATGCTCCACTCGAGAGCCTTCCGCCCGGATTCATCTTTGCGCCCTACTGCGAGGATAACCCTGGAATCTTTATCGAACGCGAGATCTCCTTCACGGTGGAAGGAGACGTGGTAAGTCCGCCCGGCTATCCGCTGGAATCGGTCGCCGCACGGTGGCTTGACGATTATCGCGAGTCGCATGCAAGCAAAAGAATTCGAATCGCCGCGCGCACCCTGCCTGCTTTACCCGCTAACGAAAAGGAGCATTACCTCGACCTCGTCAGGAAAAGCATTGAAAGTATTGAGCAGGGCCGGTTTGAAAAAGTTGTGCCGTCACGCATAAAGTGCATTGCGCTGGGTGAGAATTTCGACTTGCTGAAGACGTATCAGAATCTCTGTTCGGAGCATCCGGAAGCCCTGATCACCCTGGTGCACATACCGGATGTCGGCACCTGGATCGGAGCTTCGCCGGAAATACTGGTGGGCGTGGAGAACGGCACGATCTTCAGGACGGTGGCGCTGGCCGGAACCCAGCCGTATGACGGGAGACCTGTAAAATCCGTTGCCTGGACGCAGAAAGAGATCGAGGAGCAAGCCCTGGTCGAACGTTACATAATAAGTTGCTTCAAGAAGATACGCCTGCGGGAGTATGAAGAACACGGTCCGAAGACCGTTGTCGCCGGCAAACTCATGCACCTGCGATCGGACTTCACGGTAGACATGAACGCCACAAACTTTCCGCAGTTGGGATCAGTCATGCTGGAACTGCTTCATCCTACCTCCGCCGTATGCGGGATGGCACTTGAGCCTGCCCGCGAGTTTCTGCGCCTGAATGAAGGATACGACCGGTTGTATTACACCGGATACCTCGGACCTGTGAATATTCAGCGCAACACGGACATTTACGTCAACCTCCGATGCATGCAACTCACAGGAAGACATGCCCTGCTTTACGCCGGCGCGGGCGTTACGGGCGATTCCGTCCCCGAAAGTGAATGGGAAGAAACTGAGATGAAATTTAACACATTGTCAACCAGCCTGACGTAACGTGTCGTTCGCCTCCATAAACCAGATAGCCTTCATCTGCCGGAACAAGAACATCTCAGACATAGTCATTTGTCCGGGCTCCCGTTGCGCCCCGCTCACCCTGGCTTTTACCCGACAGCCGGGGTTGTCCGTGAGAACCTTCAGTGATGAACGCAGCGCCGCATTCATTGCGCTGGGAATGGCGCAGCATACCGGTCGCCCCTCCGTTCTTGTCTGCACATCAGGGACAGCGGCCTATAATTTTTCGCCGGCCGTCGCCGAGGCTTATTTTAGCCAGGTTCCGTTGTTGGTCTTCACGGCTGACCGGCCCAGGGAATGGATAGGACAATACGATGGACAGACTATATTTCAGCCGGCTATCTACGGGCTGCATGCAAAGAAATCGTTCGAGTTGCCCCAGGAATACGATCATACGGATGATATGTGGGCGATAAACCGCATTGTCAATGAAGCCATCAACCTGGCCATGGAGGAACCCCGGGGTCCCGTTCATGTGAATGTTCCGTTAAGAGAACCACTGTATCCGGGGCAACGACCGGAAACGGCGGCTGAAGTTCGCAATCGCATCATTGAGACGATTACTGCTCCACCCGAACTGACTGCCGGCGAAGCGGAAAAGCTGAGCGGTAGCTGGGACCGTTATCACAATGTCCTTATGCTGGCCGGACAGTTTGACTTTGACCAGGAACTCGTCCGGCACGTTGAAGATCTTTGCCGCAACCGGCATATACCCCTGATCGCCGAAGTCACGGGCAATCTCCACAACGTTGCAAGCTCCATGCGCAATGCCGATGCCTTTCTTGGGTGTGCGTCCCCTGATCTGAAAAGGAGCCTTCAGCCCGATCTCCTGATCACGTTCGGCCGCAATGTGGTATCGAAGCATTTGAAGCAATTCCTGCGGCAGCACCCGGCGAAGGAGCATTGGCACATTCAGCCTGCGGGGGCTGTGGCCGACACCTTTCAGCAATTAACAAAGGTAATCCGGACAACACCCGTACATTTTATGGATCTGTTTGGGGGACGACCGGCTCAGGAGACTTTCGAAAACCAGAAGCAACAAAATTACTTTAAGCTCTGGGAAATTGAGGAGCGCAGAACCCGCGGCGCGCTCTCTTCATTTCTTGAAAACGCCGGGCTGGGTGAGTTGTCACTGGTGCACGAGGTCATGAATGCGCTACCCTCCCGGGGTAACCTGCACCTGGCAAACAGCCTTAGTGTACGATACGCCAATTACGTGGGACTTTCACCCGACCGAACGGATGTGAAAGTCTATGCTAACCGGGGCACAAGCGGTATCGACGGATGCACCAGCACCGCTGTTGGCCATGCCTTGTCCGGGCCGGAAATGAATGTTCTTATCACCGGTGATGTCGCATTCTTTTATGATCGCAATGCCTTCTGGCACAACTACGAACTCCCTAACTTGCGGATCGTATTGCTGAACAACCATGGGGGTGCGATCTTCAAAATGGTTGAAGGCGCGGAAGACCTTCCTGAATCGGATGCTTATTTTGTGACCGAGCAAAAGCTCAACGCAAAAAAACTGTGTGAAGAATTTGGGTTTGAGCATATCCGGCTTGACAACAAGCGGAAGATGGTGAACGCGCTGAGGAATTTCTTTGACAACGACAAGGCTGTTAAGGTTCTCGAACTGGAGAACACCGCCACAGCGGCAAAATCTGTACTTGACGACTTGAAGCAGCATTTAAAAAAAAGATATGAACTATAAATATCCATGGAAGCCCGTAAAGGAGTTTCGGGAAATACTTTTTCAGAAGTATGAGAACATCGCGCGCATCAGCATAAACCGGCCCGCGGTCCACAATGCCTTTACTCCGCTTACCGTTCAGGAAATGATTGAAGCGATGAACCTGTGCAGGGAAGATGCCGGCACCAGGGTGATCATTCTGACGGGCGAAGGCGGCGAGGCTTTTTGCAGCGGCGGCGATCAGAGCGTGCGCGGGCATGGCGGGTATGTCGGCGAAGACACGGTGCCGCGACTTAATGTACTCGACCTGCAAAAGCTCATCCGTTCCATCCCGAAACCCGTGATCGCCGCGGTCGCGGGATGGGCAATTGGCGGAGGTCATGTGCTGCACGTTGTGTGTGACCTGACCATCGCGGCCGACAATGCCCGCTTCGGTCAAACGGGCCCAAAAGTAGGGAGCTTTGACGGTGGCTTTGGGGCTTCCTACCTGGCGCGAATAGTAGGCCAGAAAAAAGCGCGCGAGATCTGGTACCTCTGCGACCAGTACAATGCGCAGGAGGCATTGGAAATGGGACTCGTCAACAAAGTCGTTCCGAAAGAAGAGCTTGAAGAGACCACCGTAGCCTGGGCCAGAAAGATAGTACAGAAAAGTCCGCTGGCTATCCGCATGCTCAAGTCCTCCTTCAATGCCGAACTGGATGGTCAGGCCGGCATCCAGGAACTCGCCGGCAACGCCACCCTCCTGTACTACTTGTCCGACGAAGCACGGGAAGGCAGGGATGCCTTTATGGAAAAACGCGATCCGGACTTTGGGAGGTTTCCGAAGTTCCCGTAGGGGGATGGGGTGTATGGGGATAAAGGTATAAGGGTATAAGGGTATAAGGTATAAAGGTATATAGGTATATAGGTATATAGGGGGACAACATCGACCTGCCTGCCCCCCAAAGACCGGCGCGATGGCAGGCAGGCACGTCAACACATCAACACATTAGACTCAACGGTAGAACCATTGCAATCAGCGCGGTCATGGATGGCAGTGAAGTTGCGGGGACGGCGTTTGAGCGCGACTTATTCGGATTTGTGCGCGAATGGTTTGGCGGAACCGTTGCGTTTGATTTTCAGACCAGCGGATCGACGGGAGAGCCTGGAGTTGTGACATTTAGAAGGGATCAGCTGATCGCCAGCGCCAGGAAGTCGGTTCTCTCGTTTACGCTGGAGCCGGGCGGCACCGCGCTCGTTTGTCTTGGTATCCGGTATGTCGCGGGGAAGATGATGCTTGTCCGGGCGTTTGTCAATGGCATGCAGATCATTGCTGCAGATCCCTCGTCAAATCCACTGGCTTCGGTAGACGAAACCGTCGGCATCGATTTCATGGCTGTCGTGCCCTTGCAGCTGCAGGCAATGCTTGAAGCTGGCCTAAGCGGGCGGCTTAGGAGGATACGGACGATTCTCGTGGGAGGTGCGCCGGTAACACCATTCCTTAGGCGAAGTATTGTGGAACAGCTTGCCAACAACGTGTACATCACGTATGGGATGACGGAGACCCTGACGCATGTTGCACTGGATCACGTGACTTCCATGGATGGTGTTTTTAAGACGCTGCCTGGTGTTGAGATCGGTTTGGATGGTCGCGGATGCCTGACCGTTCAATCCGACATTGCCGAGGGGATCATCATCACCAACGATCTGGGCGACCTGCTGGGTGATGGGCGGTTCAGGTGGCTGGGTCGTTATGATAATGTTATCAATTCAGGAGGAATAAAAATTATACCCGAGCGTATTGAAGAGAAGGCAGCGCAGGTATTCGCGCGTTTAAACATCTATCGCAATTATTTTTTCGGGGGTCTTCCGCATCAACGGCTGGGGCATGAAGTCGTTCTCTTCATCGAAGGTGATCCTTTGCCCGCGGGCATACTTCAAGAGCTCAAAAAGGAGTTGCATTCGGCTCTTCCCCGGCATGAACGCCCGGGAAGGACGGTGTTTGTCGATTTTATGTATACTGAAACAGGTAAAATAAGCCGTGTAAAGACCACTCGTCGCGCGGATCAGTATGGTATAGAAAATACATGAAAAGGTAACCCACGGTTTACAGGTTTTTTTGAAAATAAATTGAAGTTTGCGGTTGTAAAACCAGGCAATTTTTGGCAAATTGGATATGTCTATTTTTAGTGGTTGGCTTTAGGGATCTCGCCTGAACTCGTATCCAGATCTTTAAAGCGTTTTATTTAGTCTCAAACCAAGTATTATGAGAAAGATTCTGGTTATTGAGGATGACACGCTATTGTGTTGGTTGCTGAAGAAGATCGTTGGCACGAATGCGGAGGTCGTGTTGATGCATAACGGACTGGAGGCATGGAACTGGTTGTCGGAAGGTAACGAAGCCGATCTGATCATTTCCGACATTAAGATGCCTGCGCTCAGCGGTTTGGAACTTCTGAAGAAGCTGAACGGTAATCCCACCCTCAAAGACGTTCCGGTAATCATCCTATCCGGTTTTGAAGATCCTTCCAAGCGCAAAGCCTGCCTTGATCTGGGCGCTTATACGTACATGGTCAAACCCTTCGAGCCCGCGGTTCTGATCAGGACCGTCGAACAGGCGCTGAATATCAAGGTGTCGCTGCAAGCGTGAAAACAGTAGGCAAAAAGCAGTAGGCAATAGGCAAAGCTGCCTCGACGTTATCGTAAAACCAAGTGGCTTAGAGCCGCCGCAGAGTTTCTCCCATTAACCATAAATCCAGATCGCTTCACGATAATTCCACTGTGTACGTTGCCTGCCGACTGGCGACTGGCTACTGAAGACTGGCTACTGAAGACTGGAGACTGGTAACTGGAGACTGGTAACTGGAGACTGGTAGCTGCCGACTGGCGACTGCTCCTGCTTACTGATTTCACTTCACTTCCTCCAGCTTCACCCCGATGATCGCTTCCAGGTCGAGTTTGGTTTTAAGGTATTCTGTTTCCGCTTCGATGACCTGGATACGGAGTTCGTTTCGTGATTTCTGGCCAAGCAGATATTCTTCCACGGTAGCGTTACCGTTCTTGAATTTTTCTTCCAACAACAGGTAATTGGATTCTTCGTCGGCCAGGGCGTCGCGGCGGATACCCCAGATCGTTTCATCCTTTTTAAATTCATTGTACAACTTTAAGACCTCCGCCCTGAGGTTCAGTTTGGTTTGGTTGACCCGCTCCTGAGAGGCCTCATAATGCTGAACCGCCGCCTTCTTCGAATGGGGACGTTCAAAGAAAGTTGAAAGCGGAAGCGTTACAAACACATTATAGCCGGGATAGAAATTCAGTCCTTCAAAATCCGGATCGTTGAAATTTTCGAGCGAATACTCGTTCACGTTTGCAGTGACACCGATCTGCCTTAGCCATTGCGCGTTGATCGCCCTGACTTCTTCATCTGCGGCGACAACATTTTTCTGCGCGATATGGCTGGCCGGATTATTCTGCCAGGCCAGTTGCACCAACCGCTCTTCGAAGCTGATATTCGTGGCGCCTACCGGAAGGATGATCTTGTTGTAATCAACACGCTGCGAAAGCACTACCGATGGAATAGCAAAGAGCAGAATAGGTATTATGGCTCGTTTCATATGTTCGTGAAGTTTAGTTTCTGTGAATATAAACCAAAAATACCCGTTCGTGTTGATTTAACCAATCCCGGGAATTTCACCGCCGAGCCCTAAGGCGCTGTGGTTCGCAACGTTTTTTGTTGGAGAAGCTGTTTGTAATGCGAACGCGGGAGGCGCCAGGACTCAAGATCACGAAGACATTACCAGATTGGCTCCTGCAATTCAAAAAAGCGTGTAAAGACTTTGCGAAACGTTGCACCGGCCTTGCCAGGGCCGGGCGTGGCAGGGCTCGGTAAAATTTGAAGCCCCGTGCGCGTCCCATGACCCGCGCCATTCGTCAGGCATTCGGCAACAAGCTCCAATTCAAAATTGTGGGAAAGGTCAAAAAGCCGCGGCCATGCTCCGCTCTTCCGTGGTTATCCGGTTAAGGATCCCGGGCCCGAGCTTGCCGTTAAGGGACCGCAGGAAGTGCAAGGATTCTTTGTCTTCCTCACTGATCGTGGCCTCGGCCGAAAAGACCGGCAGCACAAGATCTGCGAAATGGGCCAGTTCCCTGGAGTCGGAGAAATCATTCAGGCTGGCACCTTCGAGGATGATGTAATCGTACTGGTTGCGCAACCACTTAAGGAGGGTTTTGAAGTCGTCCACAGGGATAACCTCGGAAGGCGACAGATGACTGGTCTTGTTGCCGATCACATCGACAAAGTCATTGTAGGTTCGGGTGATGAGGCCGCCACCGTCCGCCGCAATAAGGTCATCCCTTTGTTCGCCTGCAGTCAATTGCCTTACGGAACTATTATACTGGTCGATCGATTGTTTCAGGTTTACCCGGGCAGTCAATGACCGGGTAAGGCTGTTGTGACGAAGATTGGTGTCGATGATTAACGTACGCTTGCGGGCCAGGCTGAAGGCGTAAGCCAGGGCCATCGTAACAAAGGTCTTGCCCTGCGCCTTCCTCGTGCTGGTAACCAGCAGGACCTGGGCGTTGTATCGTTCAACGTTAAACCGGATCTTCCGGAGAAAATCATTTAACCTTGCCAACTCCGGCGACTGTGCGTCCAGGAAGAAATTCCATGAAGGGTTCCGCACCGACCTGGAAAGTTCCGGGATGGTCCCGACCGCAGTCAGTCTGGAAGCCGACTTAAGCCGCGCCGCAGTCCGGATGCGCGGATCGCCAAATTCCCTTATAAGAACAAGCAACGCGCAAAGGAAAAAGCTCGCCACTCCGCTGCCGCCGATCAGGATAGCTGCATCACGGGTCTCCGGGCCTGCTGCCGGCTCACCGTACATGACCTGTTTGATAG
>DATBVZ010000524.1:0-5059 GCA_036515095.1 Cyclobacteriaceae bacterium
CCGCCAATCGCGGGGATCAGGAAAATAACCATTAAAAGGAACGATCGGATCATCCGGTATCAGCAAACGTTTTGCGAGGAGCTGCCAGTAAGGCAGAATAAATAGCCTTTTATATCCACATAAAACGACATTTTCGGCATGAAAGTATGGTCTATTCGGTGTCGGGAATTTACGTGTTTAGGGTTGCAATGACTGCAGGATATCCTGCAACCTTTGTTTTTGCTGGTTACCGCTGGCCATATCCTTAATCACCAGCAACCCGCTTTCTGTTTCCTCCGGCCCGATAACGATGGTGTATGCGATTGATTTACGGTTGGCATAATCAAGTTGTTTCCGGAGCCTGGCCACGTCCGGATATATCTCGGCGGGAATGCCCGACTTGCGCAAAGCCGATAATACGCCAAGTCCGTACCGAAGAGAGGGATCATCGACATGACAGATCAATACCTTCGACGACGATTCGGTGCCAGGCGGGAACAGACCCAGCTCATCCATGACGTCGTAGATCCTGTCAACACCAAATGAGATACCCACCCCGGATAAGATCTCCTTCGAACCGAACGCCTGCGTTAGATTGTCATACCGCCCCCCGCCACTCACGCTACCAACAGCCACTCCGTTTACGTTCACTTCGAAGATCGTACCGGTATAATAACTCAGGCCGCGGGCAAGGGCTATGTCGATTTCAACATGGTCTTCTTTTATGCCGTAGCCCGTCAGTAATGAGATGACCTCCTTCAGGTCGGATGCCCCTTTCTTTCCCGCACTGGTCTTATCAAACGTATGTTTCAGAAAATTGAGTTTCTCCTGGTTATCCCCTTCGGCGCTCAGTATCCCGAATAACTGATCCATGCGACCGTCGTCGAGGCCGGTGGCAGACAATTCTTTTCGGACACCTTCGGCACCGATCTTATCAAGTTTGTCAATAACCGTATACAATGAACTTTCATTCGCTGTAAGGTTTAGCGCAGCAGCGATCCCAGCCAGGACATCCCTGTGGTTTATTCGGATGGCATAATCGGGGATGGACAGTTTTGAGAATACCTCATTTACCATCAGGATAATATCCATTTCGCAAAGCAGGGAATCCGTCCCGACCACATCGGCGTCACATTGGTAAAACTCCCTGTATCGTCCTTTCTGCGGTCGGTCAGCTCTCCAAACCGGCTGCATTTGATAGCGCCTGAAGGGCAATGTGATCTCGTGCCTGTTCATTACCACGTACCGCGCAAACGGAACGGTCAGGTCGTACCGGAGTCCTTTCTCTGCGATGGCCGGTGTAACCCCCCTGGAATTCTTATCGCGCAGGAGGCCTTCATCCACCGGTTTGAGGAAATCGCCCGAATTCAGCACCTTAAAAAGCAACTGGTCGCCCTCTTCGCCATATTTTCCGGTCAGAACAGAAAGGTTTTCCATGGCCGGTGTTTCCAGGGGTGCAAACCCGTACCGCTGAAACACCGTCCGGATATTGTCCAGAATGTATTGCCTTTTAGACATAGCAAGTGGACCGAAATCACGGGTTCCCTTGGGAAGTGTGGGTTTTTCCATATTGCCGGGCAAGTTAAGTTGGCCCGATAAAAAAACAGCTAATTTACCCCTGATGAATTTCGAAATATCTCCCCGGTCAAATGAATGCGCACGGTTTGCCGTTGGCACCCGGATTTCAGCTACCGGTTTTGGAAACTCGGAAAAGGAGCTTACTTTTGCGTTCTCTTAAATTAATGCATTTGTTATGGCAGTAACCCGATTGAAGCGAAAGGGCAGAAAGGACAAATCGAAGTCCAAGGTAAGGCAATCGACCCTGAAGAGTCAGAATTTCAAGCCTGTAATAAAGTCTGTGGACATTGATAAGATCAAAGAGGATTTCAAGTCCCAGGCCGGTCAGAAAGCTTAGCTTTCGTGAAAGTATCCCTGAATGAGCCCGCATGGGCTTTTTTTGTTTGTTTACGCCCGTTTGCGACCTGAAATCGTGAAACGGCGCTTTCATCCGAAGCCATTTATAAGTAAGATTGAAATTCAAAAAGCATAATTGGAATCACGCATGGGTGAACTTCATCTTGTAAACTGGAATGTTAACGGAATCAGGGCCATTATAAAGAAAGACTTTCTGAAAGACGTTAAGGCCATGTCACCGGATATACTGTGTTTGCAGGAAACGAAGGCCGGTCAGGAGGAGGTGAAGTCTACGCTCGAGTTGTTGCCCGGTTATGAGATCTATGTGAACTCATCCAAATTAAGAAAGGGGTACTCCGGCACGGCAATGCTCTCCAGGTCCAAACCGCTGGCGGTGACATTCGACATGGGTATCGACGAACACGATCAGGAGGGGAGGGTCATTGCCGCGGAGTTTCCCGGTTACTACCTGGTGACGGTCTACGTGCCGAATTCCGGAGAAGGCCTGAAAAGGCTGGATTATCGGGCAAAATGGGATGTCGATTTCAGAAATTACCTCACTGCCCTGAATCAGAAGAAACCGGTGATCGTTTGCGGCGATTTCAATGTGGCGCATCAGCCGATCGATATCGCGCGCGCGAAGGAGAATTACAACAAGGCGGCCGGATATACCCAGGTCGAGATCGATGGCTTCACCAGGCTATTGGAGTCCGGATTTGTGGATGTATTCCGCAGGTTTTATCCGGAAGAAGTGAAATATACGTACTGGAATTACATGTTCAACGCCCGTTCCCGGAATGTCGGTTGGCGTATTGATTATTTTATCCTGAGTGAAGAGTTGATGCCAAGAGTAAAAGACGCACCCATCCATAATCAGTACCTTGGCTCCGACCATTGCCCGGTGGCCCTGTTGGTGGAGAATGGTTGAAGGGTTGCCGCCGTCGCTTGCTGGACAATTTGAATACATAACTGAGCTTGCTCGTTGCAAGCTATGGCGGCCGAAGGAAGAGCCTGCCTGCCTCCCACCGGCCTTCAGCAGGGCAGGCAGGTTGAAGGGTTGAAGCGATCCGGAAGCCGGTACCTGAGCTTGTCGAAGGCCACCCACGAACTACTCGCGCTCAATCGCGGCACCCAATGCCCGTAACCGTTTGTCAATGTTCTGATAGCCCCGGTCGATCTGGTCGATGTTCGAGATCTCGCTGGTACCGGTGGCCGATAGCGCTGCGATCAGCAAAGCCACACCGGCCCTGATATCGGGAGATGACATCTTTATTCCCCTGAGTTGTTGTTTGCGGTTAAGGCCTATAACGGTAGCCCTGTGCGGGTCGCAAAGAATGATCTGCGCGCCCATGTCTATGAGTTTGTCGACAAAGAACAACCTGCTTTCGAACATCTTCTGATGGATCAATACCGTACCCGTCGCCTGCGTGGCTACAACCAATACGATACTGATGAGGTCGGGAGTGAATCCCGGCCAGGGTGCATCCGAGACAGTCAGGATCGAACCGTCGATGAAGGTTTCAATGGTGTATTTGTCTTGCGCGGGGATGTAGATATCGTCATTCCGGAATTCCATTGCGATCCCCATTCTTCGAAAGATCTCGGGAATGATCCCCAGCATATCTATTCTGCAATTCTTTATGGTCAGTTCCGACTGCGTCATGGCGGCCATGCCGATGAAGCTTCCTATCTCGATCATGTCAGGCAGTAAGGTGTGCTCCGTTCCGTTCAGTTTGTCCACGCCTTCGATGGTCAATAAATTCGAACCTACACCGGAGATCTTCGCTCCCATCCGGTTGAGCATTTGACATAGCTGCTGAAGGTAGGGCTCGCAGGCGGCATAATAGATCGTGGTTGTACCCTTTGCCAGCACGGCAGCCATCAGGATATTTGCAGTACCTGTTACAGACGCTTCATCGAGGAGGATGTAACTGCCTTTCAGGCCCGTGGCGTCAATGTGAAAAAGGTGATCGGCAGGGTCGAAACTGAATTTGGCGCCCAGCTTCTGAAATCCCAGAAAGTGTGTATCCAGTCTTCTGCGTCCGATCTTATCACCGCCCGGTCGGGGGATATTGGCCCTACCGAATCGTGCGAGGATAGGCCCCAGCAGCATTACCGAGCCTCGCAGTGATGCTGCTTTCTCCCGGTATGCATCCGATTCCAGAAAATCGGTGTCGACGTTCCTGGCAGTAAAGCGATACGAATCACCGGCCAATTTTTCAACGGCGCAACCAAGATCTGCAACCAGCTCGATGAGTTTGTTGACGTCCCGGATATCCGGAACGTTGTGTACAGTTACAGGCTCTTCAGTTAACAGTACGGCGCTGATGATCTGGAGCGCTTCATTCTTTGCTCCCTGGGGTATGATCTCGCCGCTTAATTTTCGACCGCCTTGTATCCTGAAGCTTCCCATGTTGATTAGTTGATCGGATATGTTGACAGGTGACTCATGGACCTGCCCGGTTCATTTTTCACAAGTATAGGGAATAGCCCGGTACCGGCGATAGCTTTGGATAAATAATTTGCCCGCTCCGCGAATTCGGGAGGGACAATAAAGGCAGGACTGTTGAAGTGCTTTCAGCCGCGACGACGCTGTCCTCCCTTGTTCTTGAAGGAGCGGTGCGCGCCACCTTGCTGGCGGGAACCGTTTTGCTGGGGCTTGGTCTTCTTGCGTTCCTTGTATAGTTTCTCAAAGAGATTATCCTCCCTGACCTTGTCTATGTTCATGCTTAATGCGCCGCCCGACATGCGTTGGATATCTTTGATGATGACAGAATCATCCAGCGTCTCTTTGTTCCAGTTGCTGTAAAACGTTTTCATAAGCTTACCCAGGTAGATGATGGCGTCTTCACGCTCCTGCGGATCCTCTATCTTGAGCGCTTCCTTCACGAGCTTCTCGATATTCTTTCCGTAATGCTTAAACTGGATAGGACTCTGCGGATAGTCCATTCGGTCCGGTTTCTTGAAAAGGATATCCCGTTCAGGAACCGGGTACGGGCTTTTGATATCCAAATTAAAATCGGCAATAATGTAAAGGTCATCCCACATGCGTTGGGGATTCTCGGGCTGATCCTTAAGGCTTGGCGTAAGTTGCTTGATCAGTTCGATAAGCGTATATGCCATTTCCGTACGCTTGTCGATATCGGATATCGCCCGGATGTACTCC
>DATBVZ010000525.1:0-7756 GCA_036515095.1 Cyclobacteriaceae bacterium
GAACTTTCTCAGGAATTTATAAACGCCGTCAATGCCGTTGGTGTTCCATGGCTTTGACAGTTCAAGAGGTCCCAGGAACATCTCATACATTCGAAGTGTGTCGGCACCGTACTTCTCCACGATGTCGTCGGGATTGACAACGTTGTGCTTTGACTTGGACATTTTCTCTATTTCCGAGTGACACTGAAATTCCCCGTCCTTGTTTGTAATGAGGATGGCATGCTCCAATTCAGGTCGCCACTTTCTAAAGCGGGTAATATCCAGGAGTTCATTGTTCACCATGTCAACGTCGACATGGATTGGTACGTATGACACCTCGTCAATTCTTTCGTGCGCAACCCTATTTTCGGAGAGGATTGCGTCTACTCGCTCAAAGTCAGGTTCATTAACCAATTCCTTAACGAAATCACTGCTTATAAATATTTCCTGGACAACAGGCGGTATCAGTTTCAGGCGGTAAGCCAGCTTTGACACACCCTGAATATGCCCCTGGTTGATCATCTTCCGGAAGGGCTCTTCCGCATTCACATAACCCAGGTCCCGGAGCGCCTTGTTCCAGAACCGTGAATACAGCAGGTGCCCGGTTGCATGCTCTGATCCGCCGATGTACAGGTCAACATCCTTCCAATATGATTCAACATCCTTGCTGCAAAACGCATTCTCATTTTTGGGATCCATGTAGCGGTACCAATACCAACTGGAGCCGGCCCATCCCGGCATGGTGGTGAGCTCGAATGGGAAGGACTCGCCGGAACCCGCGGGGCGATACTTCCAGTCTGCTGCCCTGGCCAGTGGTGGCTCACCGCTTTCCGTGGGCCTGTACTCATCGATTTCCGGAAGGGTCACCGGCAACTCGTTGTCATCAACGAGGTGTGGGACTCCGTCCCTGTAGTACACAGGAAAAGGTTCTCCCCAATAGCGTTGCCTGCCGAAGATGGCGTCACGCATCCGATAGTTTACCTTTCGTACGCCGATACCAAGTTCTTCCACTTTTTGCAGCGCTTTTTCAATTGCTTCGTCCCAGGGAAGTCCGTTCAGGAAACCGGAGTTGATCATTGTTCCGGATTTCGGATTGAAGTTGTCTTTGCTGATGTCGCTGACCGGCCCTTCAAGGATATCCGTGATGGGCAGGTTGAAATGTTTTGCAAACGCATAGTCCCTCGTGTCACTGGATGGCACGGCCATGACAGCGCCGGTGCCGTATCCGGCCAGAACATAGTCGGCAATCCATACAGGGACTTTCTCATTGCTTAAAGGATTGATGCAATACCCCCCGGTGAACACGCCGCTAATTCGCTTCACTTCGCTCATCCGTTCGCGCTCCGTGCGGTTGCGGGCAACTTCAACGTATTTCGCAACTGCCTCGCGCTGCTCCGGTGTGGTAATCTTTTCGACGAGCTCATGTTCCGGTGCAAGGACCATGAAAGTAACGCCGAAAATGGTATCGATGCGGGTCGTGAAGACGCGGATAGCCCCGTTAGCGGGTTCCAGTCTGAAATCCAATTCGCATCCTACCGATTTCCCGATCCAGTTGCGCTGGATCTCTTTTATATTCTCCGGCCAGTCTATGGTATCGAGGCCTTTCAGCAGGCGTTCGGCATAGGCGGAGATACGCATGCTCCATTGCAGCATCTTGATTCGTTCGACCGGATATCCACCGCGTTCACTTACTCCGTCCTTCACTTCATCGTTGGACAATACAGTTCCCAACGCGGCGCACCAATTCACGACGGTCTCGGACTGATAAGCAATCCGATACTTCTGCAACAAGTTCTCTTTGCCTTTCTCGTCCAGTGATTTCCATTCGGCCGCCGCAATGCGCGGGGTGTCCTCATCGCAGGCAGCATTGATATCGGCGTTGCCATTGCGTTCAAACGCGGCGATCAGCGTCGTAATCGGCTCAGCCTTTCCATCCCCTGAGGATTTGTTATACCAGGCGTTGAATAGCTGCATGAAGATCCACTGCGTCCACTTGTAAAAGGAGGGATCCGAGGTCTGGACTTCACGATCCCAGTCGAATGAAAAGCCGATCTGGCGCAACTGGCGCTTATAGGTTTCGATATTCCTGGCAGTAGTAATGGCGGGATGCTGACCGGTCTGGATGGCGTACTGTTCAGCGGGCAAGCCGAACGCATCAAAGCCCATCGGGTGAAGGACGTTAAATCCTTTCAGCCTTTTGTAGCGGGAAACGATATCTGAAGCGATATAACCCAGGGGATGCCCGACATGAAGTCCTGAACCCGACGGGTAAGGGAACATATCCAGAACGTAATACTTGGCCCGGGACGGATCAATGGCGACCTTGTAGACACCCCTGCGTTGCCATTCATTTCGCCACTTTTCTTCAATTCTTCTGATCTCGTCTTTGCTGTAATCTGCCATCCGACAAAAATTTTAGGCCCAAAATTAACAAATGACCGTAAAAACCCGCTCGTAGGGACATACATTCATTGGTATGACACCTGCCGTCGTCATCCCCGGACAACCGTCTTGCCGGGATGCAGGGGTCGCCGATTTTGCAGCAGCGAAGGACCATTTCTGCGGACGCCTGACATGATCAAGGCGGTCAACGGAATCCGGCCAGCTGTTTTGAAAGAAGAAATACGCTGAGATACAGGAATCACCAGGGGAAGGTAGTGTTTCCCAGGACATCGCCGAGTTGGATCAGGCGGCTTTGATGCGCTTTTTAAGGTCTTCTATGTCGGCCTGTTTGAGGGGTTTCGTAATGAATTTGATAACGTTTTGGTTAAGAAAGGCCAGCTCCTTGTCTTTTTTGTTATTGGAACTGGTGAGGACAACAATCTTGGATTTTGACCGGACATCTTCGGGCAGTTCAGAAAAGTTATCCAGAAAAGAGAACCCGTCAACGTCAGGCATATTCAGGTCCAGGAATATTATGTCGGGTGGTGGCTCGCCATTAAGCATCCGGAGCCAGTTGAGCGCTTCCTCTGCAGAACGGTACAAAACCAATTCTTCGGAAAAATTATATACTTCGAGGAATCTTCTTTGAATAAACAGGTCTATATCGCTATCGTCAATCAGAACAGCTTTCGCCACCATACTAATAAAAATTAGTTACACGGGTCTTTTGAGTTGACGAAACTTAATCAAAAAGTTGCGATAAACCGCCAAATACGCGAAAATTTATAAAAGCCTCTTTTCATTCGATTAAAAAATGTAGTAAAATTGGCATCTGAAGAGTAGCACGCAAGTGATCCTGACCATGCAAACTACCTGTTTCATGTTACGATTATTGGCTGTTTCAATGTTTTAGTTTCTGCACATGAAACTTACCATTCCTATAACCTGAACCCTTAAAACAACTTGAAATGAAATTAACCCCGTTCGTTTTTTTACTGGTTACCGCGGCATCTGTTGCCCTCCTCCAATCGTGTGGATCTTCCGGTAGCGACAAGGAGAAAAATTCCGATGAGTTTGAAGAAGCTGATGAAAATCTGAAGAATCAGATTGAAGAAGTCGTCTACAATATCCCTAACCCATCTGAAATTCCCTATATACTGCAGCAGACAGGAGCCGACTATAACGAAAGCCTCCTGAGCCCTGTTTCAAAGGCGGAGGACTACATGAGTCGCAGTGACAAGGCAGCGCTTAACCTGGGCGTGTATGCCGCCGACGTTGGTTATCTGACTTCCTATGAGAAAACGCAGGAAGCCATTGATTACATGAATACGTGCAGGAAACTGGCTGACAACCTGAATATCATCGGAACATTTGATGCCTCTCTGGTTGACCGGTTTGAGGCCAACATTTCCAACAAAGATTCATTGGCACAGCTCCTGAATTCAACGGTGAAGCAAACCGAGTCTTACCTCAAGAATAACAACCGCAATAAACTTGCTGCACAGGTAGTTACCGGAAGCTTCATTGAAGGCCTCTACATTTCTACCGGCCTGGTTAAGTCATACCCCAAGGATCTTCTGCCGGATGATACCAGAAACCTTGTCCTGACCCCGATCATCCGGACCATCCTGGATCAAAAGAAGGCGGTTTCCGAGCTGAAAAAAATGCTTGGTTCGGTTGAACAGACCGAGCCTGTTTCCAGCATCGCTACCGACCTTGAGCAACTGGAGCAGGCGTACGGGGCGTTGAATATTGAGCAACAGATTAGAGATAACCGCGCCGACCTGGTGCTGACCGATAAGAACCTGGTTGAAATCACCAATATTGTTGAACGCATCCGCAATCGAATTACAGAATGATCCCGTGATGTTCTGCATGAAAAGGCCGGGGAAAGTCCGGCCTTTTTTGCTAAGACAATTTGAGACCTGCAACCTCGGGCTTTTCACATTCCGTTGCTCTATGAAACTCAGATTACACAAGGATATTGTTGCGCTTATCGCAATCGCCATAACATTACTGATCCTATTCCTGGTTTTTTGATCATGTTTTTCATTTTGTCAAAAACGTTGAACTACCTGATCCAGCCCCTGGTGGTCATACTGCTGTGTTTCCTGTTATCCATGATACTCAAAAGCCCGCGCTGGAAAAAGAGACTGTTGGTCGCCGGATTTACCTTCTTCCTGTTTTTTTCCAACGATTTCCTTGCTAACGAAGTAATGCGGATGTGGGAACCGGATGCCACGGCCTATCACGACATTCACAAGACCTATGCGTTGGGTATACTCCTCACGGGGGTTACTATTTCAGGTAAGGAACCAGCCGACCGCGTATATTTTCAGCGGGGCGTGGAGCGGGTGACCCATACGGTTGAACTTTACAAATTGGGGAAGATCGGGGGCGTACTGGTCACCGGGGGCAGTGGAAGGTTGCTGAATACCGATCAGAAGGAGGCGGATGATATCAAGCGGGCGCTGGTGATGATGGGTGTGAATGAAGTTGATGTAATGGTGGAGAACGCCTCCCGGAATACCCATGAATCGGCAGTTGAGGTAAAGAAGATGCTCGACCGGATGAGCCGGTCTTATTCAGACTGCCTCCTGATCACATCCGCATTTCATATGCCGCGAACGGCCGCGAGCTTCCGGAAAGCGGGTATGGAGATGGACACCTTCACGACAGATTCTCACACTCACCCGCGCACCTTTACTCCGGATGCATTGTTTATTCCCAAGATTGAATCCTTTGTAATCTGGCACAAGCTTACCCGCGAATGGGTAGGCTTTGTAGCCTATAAACTCGTAGGTTATGTTTAGACAAGTATTATTTGTGCTGGTGTGCCTCTTTGCCTGGACCGGTTTGGTGGCCCAACCCGAAATTTCAGCCGATAGACTGAAGAAAAAAATGGAATCCACCAGTGGCTATGTGTTGCTGGACGTCCGTACCCCGGAAGAAGTGAGGGAAGAGCGTATTGAGGGAGCTGAGAACATCGATGTGAAGGCTGACGATTTCGCGTCAAGAATTGCCACCCTCGATAAGGATAAGACCTACTATGTCTATTGCGGCTCCGGCATACGGAGCGGACAGGCAAGCCGCATCATGATCGATTCGGGGTTCACGTCCGTTTATTCGCTGACCGGTGGTATAAAGGCCTGGAAGCAAAAAAAATTACCGGTGAAGAAAGGCAAATAACCCCCGGTTAATTGCGAATTAAGATATGGTAGGGACGCAAGATTTTGCGTCCCCCACCATATCCATCACACAGGATCCGACCACATCGATCATACCGGATTTTGATTAATAGCATTATCCACCAAGCGCGTCAAGGTAATGGCAATCCGGTGGCAGGATAATCCCCTACATCTGCGTGTGGGATTGATCCACCGAATTTTGCATTGATAGCATCGATAAAGAAATTTGCGAGGTATGCATTACCCCTGCTGTTGGGATGGATACCGTCTTCCGAAAATGTCCCTGTTGGAGGAGCAAATCCGGGGGTGAGCACAACACCATCCTGTACATCGATTCCCTGAGTGAAAAAGGTAGAATATGCATTGTTGATGTCAGCAAGCGCAATGCGGTTATTGCTGTTGCCAACTTCAGATACAATGATGGTGTTAAACGCATTAATCCGTTCTGTGATCCCGGCAATTTCAGTTTCCGTCAATGTGTATTCATCCGAGATCGGTACGACCACCCCAAAAATCGAGGTCGGATCACCCGGATTCGCCAAAGTTCCCAGCACCAACGCCGCAGGAAAAGTCACCAGTTCCTGGTCGTTCAATGGCCTTGCCTGCTCATAGAGTGCTAATGCATTGCGTTGCTCAGGTGTAATTGCGCCCGCACCCAAAAGAATGTCAAATTTGGGCCCGAGATCTTCAAGTTCTTCATCGTTGATCAGTACCGGATTCTCGCCAAGCGCATAGGATACTTTTCGAATAGCGGCGTCGCCCGCTGACAATAGCCCATTAGCTACAAGTCCATCCAGTGCCGCGTTGAATCCTGCAAATGCGCCATTGAGCAAGTTGACAGTTCCTGCATCCACCGGATCTTCCGGATCGAATTCTATCGCATTCCACGTGACCGTGTTGAAATAGGGGAAGCGTGTAACATCAGGTATATTACCAACTACACCGGTAACCACCTCTTGAGTCGACGCGAGCAGAGTGCTCAAAGCGGCGTTATACTGAACAGCAAAATCATTTTCCTCTGTCATCGGGAGCGCGCCGGACGCACCGGTGATCGCATAACCAAGGACATCATTGATTCCCAACCAGAACAGGTAAAACGACCCCTGCGCCGCGATAGCGTCACCCAGTATGGTAGAAGTCCCCGGATTACTTGCAAATCGGGCATAATAAGGATTGAAGGCAGGATTGCCGGTAGATGGTCCTCCGGTCAACGGAGTCAGAACCTGGCCCAGGACAATACCTGGAACACCGAAATTATCCAGCTGTCCCTTGTCGCCGGTGTAAGGGCCAGGGAGATCGGCCGTGTTATAAGGGGCGGGTAATCCGGGAGTACCGGCAGGGGTCGGCAGTGGACCAGCTCCTGTTCCTGCATCGAAGAGCACCAGTCTTCCTCGTATGACACCCAGCCCTGGGTTAGAAAAAGTGGAGTTGAACCCATTGACGGAACTAATGTCAGGTTGATCAAAGAGCACGGGATCACAACGAAATTGAGCAGCCAATATCATAGCCAGCGAATTGTCTTGACCTTCGTTATACAATGCGCCCGCCTGATATCCGGCTACAATAGAATTACCTATGGCAACAAAGTGCTCAAGTATGGCCGTTCCTGAAACGCGCGGACAGGGTGGATCAGGTGTAATGGGTGGACATATGATGCTGGGATCGGCCCCCAGGCAGGGATCATTGGTGAATGATTTAAACTCCTGTTCGCAGGAAAAGGCCAGGATGCCGGTTGCAACCAGAAGAAAATATCTCAATCGTGTGTTCATGATTTCTGCTTTAAATGTTAACGGAGGAATTCATCAAAAGTCAATGAGAGGTAGTACATCTGGCCAACAAACGGCCCTCCGAGGTTCGTGCGGTAATCTCCGCCGAACAAGTTAGATCCGCCAAGTTTCAACATGGTCTTGATCGAAGTGATCTTGTAGCTCACTTGTGCATCCAATACACTGTATTCCGGCACGATCCAGTCGCCAAAGTCTGACTGCCAGAGGAACTCGTCCTGCCAGCGGTAATTCACATTGAAGCCGAGATTCCGTGTCACCTTCCGGTTGGCGAGTCCTATAGTAAACTTGTTTTCCGGCGTATTGAATCCGGCCCGGAACTGACTCTCTTCATCGCGGTTGTCTTCGAAGGTCGCATAGCTGTAACTTCCGCTGACAGTAAAGTTCATTGGCAAATTGTAAGTAATGCCCACGCCTACGCCA
>DATBVZ010000526.1:0-6149 GCA_036515095.1 Cyclobacteriaceae bacterium
TTATATTCCCGATATATCGTAATCCTTCTAACTTTGTGCGTTTAAGACAGATGCTATGCTGCTGGATTTTGAGAAACCCATTGCGGAGTTAGAAGCGAAGCTGGAAGACATGAAGCAGATCGCTCAAAACAGCGATGCCAATGTAAAGGATGCGATAAAGGCGCTTGAAAAGAAGATCAGGCAACTCAAGAAGGAGACCTTCGAGAACCTCACCGGATGGCAGCGGGTTCAGCTTTCGCGCCACCCGGACCGTCCTTATACCCTTGACTATATATACGAGATCACCGACGACTTTATCGAAGTTCACGGTGACCGCACGGTGGGTGATGATAAAGCAATGGTGGGTGGACTCGGGACTATTGACGGACAGGCGTACATGCTTATAGGCCAGCAGAAGGGACGCAATACAAAGCAACGCCAGTTCAGGAACTTTGGGATGTCGAATCCCGAAGGATACCGCAAGGCGCTCAGGCTTATGAAGATCGCCGAGAAATTCAACAAACCTATAGTTACATTTATTGATACGCCGGGGGCGTTTCCGGGACTGGAGGCAGAGCAAAGGGGCCAGGGCGAGGCCATTGCGCGTAACCTAAAGGAGATGGTCACGCTAAAGGTGCCGGTGATATGCATAATAATCGGGGAAGGGGCGTCAGGCGGGGCGCTTGGTATCGCAATTGGCGACCGTGTGCTCATGCTGGAGAATTCCTGGTACTCTGTGATTTCTCCGGAGAACTGCTCTACGATCCTGTGGCGCAGTTGGGACTATAAAGAACAGGCCGCGGAACTCCTGAAATTGACAGGGAAGGACATGCTATCATTGAAACTCGTCGATGGCATAATCCGGGAGCCCCTGGGAGGGGCGCATACCGACATGAAATGGATGGCGGCCGAGATCAAGAAGTCCATAAAGGAAAACGCAGAAGAACTGGCCGGGATCGATGCAAAGGAAAGGATAAGCCAGCGCATTGATAAGTTCTGCAGCATGGGTGTAGTCAAGGAATGATTTCTCCGGCGCATCGACGGATAGATTTTGGTTGACCGTTACCTGACGGTCATTTTTGTTTACGGATGTCTAATCGAACATTTTAATCAGGCTGATCATTGGTCATGAAACTTGCAGTAATCAACACGGGATACTTTAAACTGGATGGCGGCGCGATGTTTGGCGTCGTTCCAAAATCGATCTGGAACAAGTTGAACCCTGCTGATGAAAAGAACCTTTGCAGTTGGGCCCTGCGGTGTCTGCTGGTGGAGGATGGCGACCGGTGTATCCTGATCGACAACGGCATAGGCAACAAGCAGGATGCCAAATTTCTGAGTTATTATTATTTGCATGGCGATGACAGTCTGGGTAAGTCACTGAACGCAGCAGGCTATTCAGAAGCGGATGTGACGGACATGTTCCTGACCCACCTTCACTTTGATCATTGCGGTGGGGGTGTATACCTCAACAACGGCAGGCCGGCTTTGACATTCCCCAATGCGACCTATTGGAGCAATGAAGATCATTGGAAATGGGCTACACAACCCAACGCCCGGGAGAAGGCCAGCTTTCTGAAAGAGAATATCCTGCCTATGAAGGAAATCGGGAATCTGCGCTTTGTTGGAGCGAATGAAAAGGGACGATTTGAACTGTTCGATATCTTTTATGCATCCGGTCATACCGATAAGATGATGATCCCCTGTATCAGGTACAAGGATAAGGTTATATGTTTTGTGTCAGATCTTATACCATCACACGGACATATTCCGCTATCCTACCTGATGGCGTATGACACCCGTCCATTGCTGGCGCTGGATGAAAAAGAAAAGTTTCTCAACGAGGCGGCCGACAGGCAATATATTCTGTTCTTTGAACATGATCCTGAATTCGAATGCTGCACTGTAAAGCGTACGGACAGGGGTGTACGCCTGGATCATACTTTTCCTTTACGTGAGATAGTATAATGAGTACGACGGTCGAAGCGGGTTTGGTTTTGTCGGGTGGGGGGGCACGCGGGCTCACGCATCTGGGAGTAATGAAGGCCCTTTTGGAGATGGGCGTGATGTTCGTTTGCATTTCCGGAACGAGCGCCGGATCAATAATTGGGGCACTGCATTGTCACGGCTATGCAGTGGATGAGATATTCAGGATCATCACTACCGGATATTTCAGGTTCATCCGCCCGGCATGGACAATTTCGGGATTATTAAGCCTGGATAGCCTTGGTACGGAGTTGTTGAGGTATTTGCCGGAGAACAGCTTTGAATCCCTGAAGACCAGACTGGTCGTTGCGGCTACTAATCTGGAAGCTGGCGAAGTGACGTACTTTCGCAGCGGCGAACTGATTCCGGCCCTCCTGGCATCCAGCTGCGTGCCTGCCGTATTTCGTCCCGTGGAGATAGGAAATACCATGTACGTGGACGGCGGAATCACAGACAATCTTCCGGTAAAGCCGATCAGAGCGGAGTGTCAGCTGATCGTAGGATCACATTGCAATCCTATTGCAAATCATTTTGATAAACGAAACATAAAGGCAATAATTGAAAGAAGCTTGCTGATGGCGATCAACGGGAATACGCGTGCCAGCAAGGGGATGTGTGATGTGCTCATTGAGCCCACGGACGCCGGCAGGTATAGCGGATTTGACATAGGAAAGGCGAAGGAAATGTTCGAAATCGGATACGAATATACAAGGCGCAATTTTAGCCTGGAGAGCTTCACCAGGAAGGCATGACGAAAAAACCGGAAAGCCTGCCTGACGCAGTGACTTACCGGGCGCATAACAATCGGATCGTAAGTTGTCCATGCCCCGGTGCAATTTTTAAAGAGCGTCAAAAAATAATACCATGACGGCATTACATTGCAAATTTCATAAAAAGTCGGATGCAATACGTAAACCAAATCCAAACGGGAAGTCTTGTTTTTTTCTGCGCCGGAGATTTTCAGACTACGCTGTGGATTTATTCAAGAAACTGAAATAAGGTACGTTGTCATTCGGGTAATCAACTTGCTTAATGAATACCGATGTACCTATTTGGCAATCAAACAAAACAATAACGAACTATGAAAAAAACTATTTTTACCCTTGTAGTTGGCCTGGCATTTGCCGGCCCTGCCTTCGCCCAGATCGGGCAAGGGACCGTACTTATCGGTGCGTCGTCCAATCTTAACTACTCATCGACATCGTTTGACGGCGCCGACGACAATCTTAATTCTTTCAATATCAACCTCGGCGTAGGCTATTTTGTAATCGAAAATTTGGCATTGGGTATTGAATTGGGTTATGATAAAATAACGTTCGGAGATAATGATGCTTCGTCGACCACATTCGGCCTGTTCGGAAGGTACTATGTGAATGGCAAAATTTTCCTGGGTGCGGGATATCGTTCTTCCAAGGGTGAGGACTCTGATGCGGTGAACAGCTTACCCCTCGAAGTTGGGTACGCCGCCTTCATCACCGATAACATAGCGGTTGAGCCATCGTTCGGTTATGCGCTTGGACTGGGAGATAATGAATCGAATACCTTCGGCCTTAATGTTGGTTTTTCGTTGTACTTGAACCGGCAATAAAGGCTATCCGTCGATTTTAAGTGCCGGCGTCTGTGGGCCCTTTTTTATTTCTTCACAATTTTGGAACTTGTTTGGGAGTCAAATCACCTAAAAAAACTTCAGGCCTGATTTTTGTTTTGGCATATCCTATTAAACCCAATGTACTATGAAATCATCCAAAAGCATCTTTTTGTTGTGCGCTGCCCTGGTTGTATCCGGATCAGCATTTTCTCAGGCGCAATTTTCGGTGGGCTTGAAAGGCGGATTGAATTTTGCCAACCTTGATGTGAGTAGCCTGCAGGGCACGTACGAAAGCCGGACCGGCTATCACCTCGGCGCATTCTCGCTTATCAAGTTTGCAAAATTCGGTATTCAGCCGGAGATTATCTATTCCGAACAGGGCGCAAAAGTCAAAAGCCCCAATACCTCCAGCCTTGAATCCAATTTCAGTTACGTAAACATTCCGATCATTCTTAAGCTTTACACGATCGGAGGTCTAAACCTGCAGGTGGGCCCCCAGTTCGGCTTTTTGACCTCGGCGGAAGTGGATGGGGACAATGTAAAGGATCAACTGAAGAGTTCTGATTTCAGCGTTGGCCTTGGCGTGGGATGGGATGCTCCGTTTGGCCTGTCACTTGATGCCCGCTATAACCTGGGGGTCTCCGATGTAAGTGAAGGGGCAGCCGCTGAAATCAAAAATCAGGTATGGCAGATATCCGCCGGATTCAAATTGTTCAAGTTGGGCAAATAGATTTTTATAAACTTCATGAAACCAGTCTTGCGGGCAATAAAAAAGCTGCGCGTGAGGCTGGTTTTTTTTATTGCAGCCCGACTTAGCCTGGCACGGCAGTTCCAGGTCCCGGAATCCAAAAGGCGTGGATCGAAAACCCCAACTGGCCGTGAAAAGTATACACCCCGGGACGCCAGTTATTTGGCCGAACCCGCAGCGTACTCAATCTGGCTGGCCGATCCAACTTAATTGGTCAAACTTGTCATCACCCCTTGGGTCGACAAAATACCACCGATTCTAAAGTCAAAGATTGTTAGTCCGGACAGTGCAGGATATCGGCTGATTGGCGGTAAAGAAATGGATCAAAGCAACAGTGCAAAAGAAGCCGGTGAACCATTCATCACACGGATGCAAGTAAGATTGGTGTACTTTTTAATTCAGTTATTTACAATATATTACAACCAAATTTTAAAGAATTTGTTTAAGTATAAATCCTTTTTGATATTTGAAGAATAAACAAAACCAAATCAACATGAAAAAGATTTTTTTACTTGCAATGGTGCTTGCGTTGTTTGCCACTGGAAGCTTGCTTGCGCAGGTTAGTGGTGGTGTTAAGGCAGGTTTAAACCTGGCTGACCTGACCGGCGACGTCAGCGACGTCAAAATGAAAGTTGGGTATCACTTTGGCGGCTTTATTAATCTTGACCTTACTGAACAGCTTTCATTGCAACCTGAGCTGCTTTTCAACGCGGTCGGGGCCAGCGAAGACGGAGGTGATGGAAAGATTAATATTAACTATATATCAGTTCCGGTTATGGTTCTGTACTCCTTTGGCAATGTAAACATTCAGGCCGGGCCACAAATTGGCTTCCTGTTGAGTGCAAAGAGGAAAGACAATGGCGAAGACGAGGACATCAAGGACCTCTTCAAGTCAACGGATTTTGGATTTAACCTCGGTCTTGGTGCCGATTTCGGAAAACTCAACGCTTCAGCTCGTTATTGCATCGGACTTTCCAACATTGCTGATGACGAGGACGTTGAAATAAAGAACGGTGTATTCCAGATAGCGTTAGGACTTAAGCTATTCGGCGAGTAAACTAATTGTTGGATAATCACAAAGAGGATGCCCTGCGGGGAGCCTCTTTTTTTGTTTTTATGGGGACGGTGTTTTGGGTCTTAGTCCAGGCGCCTGCAAATCGTCGGGCATGTTAGACAGGATCGTACTAACCGGCATGGACCGAAATCAGAAAGTAATTCTTCTTACCCTTTTGGGCCAGGAGGTACTTGCCCTGCAACAACTCGAGCTCTCCGGGCTTGCTGGCATCCTCCATTTTTACTTTGTTTATGCTTACCCCGCCGCCCTGGATCATTTTCCTCGCCTCCCCTTTGGACGAAAAAATAATTCCCCGGGTGGCCGTGGAAAGCAAATCAGTGACACTCTGGCAATGTGCCAGGTCGTCCCGCGTGATCGCCACCTGAGGTACACCTTCAAACACCGCCAGTAGGGTATCTTCATCGAGGCCGCTTAACTGCTCTGCGGTAGCGTTACCAAACAGGATACTTGAGGCAGCAACCGCTGTTTCGAAGTCCTGGCGTGAATGCACACGCACCGTGATGTCTTCCGCCAGCGCCCGCTGAAGTTTGCGCTGGTGGGGTGCAGGCGCATGTGCGGCAATCAGAGCCTCAGTTTCCTCTCTTGTTTTGAGGGTAAAGATCCTGACAAAATTTGCTGCGTCTTCATCGGAAGCGTTCAGCCAGTACTGGTAGAAACGGTAAGGCGAGGTCTTCTTCGGGTCAAGCCATATGTTTCCCTGCTCTGTCTTTCCGAACTTCGTGCCATCCGCTTTCTTAATTAACGGCGTGGTCAATGCGTACGCTTCGCCGTTT
>DATBVZ010000527.1:0-9243 GCA_036515095.1 Cyclobacteriaceae bacterium
ATTTCGCCGTATTAGTTCGGTACCCGTTACGATGTTCCCCCACTGGTCTGAGCCGCCCATCTGGAGTTTGCAGTTCTTATTGCGGTAGAGCCACAGGAAATCATACCCCTGCACGAGCTGGTAGGTGAACTCCGTAAATGACAGCCCCGATTCAAGTCGTTGCTTTACTGAATCCTTGGCCATCATATAGTTTACGGTGATGTGCTTGCCTACATCGCGTATAAAGTCGAGAAATTTGAATTCCCGAAACCAATCGTAATTGTTGACAAGTTCGGCCGGGTTGGCTGAAGCGCCGAAGTCAAGGAACTTCTCCAGTTGTTTTCTGACAGA
The DNA here is from genome assembly GCA_036515095.1 of Cyclobacteriaceae bacterium. Taxonomy (GTDB): domain Bacteria; phylum Bacteroidota; class Bacteroidia; order Cytophagales; family Cyclobacteriaceae; genus ZC4RG29. The sequence goes on from DATBVZ010000527.1 coordinate 331, forward strand.
GGCCAGGTTGTGAAGGAGCACCTCCTCCGACAAAAGGTTCCGCTCTGCCGACTTACCGGACGGATCGCCTACCATGCCCGTTGCGCCGCCTACCAATGCTATCGGCCTATGCCCGCACTCCTGAAAATGTACCAGTGTCATGATCTGGACCAGGTTGCCGATATGAAGGGAATCGGCAGTGGGATCGAAACCGACGTATCCGGACGTAACTTCTGCCATTAACTGCTGTTCGGTTCCTGGCGTGATGTCGTGAATCATGCCCCGCCAACGGAGCTCTTCAACGAAGTTCTTTCTCATCAATGAAATGAAATAAAGCCTCGCAGGTCCCTTTGTTCGCGGGCAGCCTGCTTGATTCAGGGCAAATATACTATTCTTCGTTAAAGGCTACAGTTATTTCACTGAACGGGCACGCGCCTTCGTCACTGCAGACGCGATAAAGCAAACATCATTCAGACCAGAGCATCGCGGTGCAATGCCTGGCCACAATTGATCTGGAGGTGAACACCGGTCTTCCGACCGGGTTACACCGCACCCGCATGAGCATTGTCCTGCGGCTGGCCGTTTGAATTTCCTGACGAACCTGCATTGGCGATCTTGTAAATATCCGGCAGGGTATCCGAACTGCCAAGGGTGATGTTAAGGTCCTTGATCAAACCCGTCTTCAGGGAGTATACCCAGCCATGAAGGGCGGGATAACTGCGCTTGTGCCAGGAGTTTTGGATGATCGATGTCTTGCTGAGGTCCAGGACCTGCTCCACGACGTTCAGTTCTACAAAGCGGTCAAAACGTTCATCCGCATCATGGATGGCGTCAAGTTCTGCGGCATGCAGCCGGTAAACGTCCTTGATAACGCGAAGCCAGTTGTCGATAATTCCAAACTGCTGATTCTGCATCGCGGCCCCAACGCCACCGCAGCCATAGTGGCCGCACACGATGACGTGTTTTACTTCCAGAATGTTGACCGCGTAGTCCAGCACGCTGAGCATATTCATGTCCGTGTGAACAACCATATTGGCAATATTGCGGTGAACAAAAATGTCGCCCGGATTTGTAGCGGTAATTTGGTTGGCAGGCACCCGGCTGTCGGCACAACCGATCCACAGCACCTGTGGCTGCTGGGAGTGGGACAACCGGAAAAAGTAATCCGGGTCCTCATCCAGTCTTTCTTTTACCCAGCGCTTGTTTCCTTCAAGGAGCGACTCATAGATTGCTTCCATAATACAATACTTTATTTTGAAACTAATTCTTCTTCTATTTCCTGGCTTTCGGCCACTTGCACTTGCTGCTCATCCTGCTGCTGCTCGCTGAGGTCGGCCTCAACATCCTCCATGATCCAGAAGCGTTTTGCAACGTAAAATAATATCGTGCCGGACAGGACAGCAATGTTCAGGTCAAGCAGCACCGTGACGATGGTGGTGTAAAGGATGAACAACAACTGGAGGTTGCGCTTGCGGCAGGAGAACCATTTTCTACTGAAGTAGTTTGATACGAAGTCTTTCTCGCAAACATCCATACCCGCCTTGAACAGGACGCCGATGAAGACTGCTGCCGGCACAAGCGTCAGGTAATCCTTAAGCAGCAAAATGCTGATCAGCGCAAAGACACCGATCAGGACACCGGCCAGTCGTGTCTGTGCTCCTTCCTTGATCAGCAACACGGAACGTATGGTGGCCTGTGCACCCGGTATTCCCTGGAAGAATGCAGAAGTTCCGTTTGCCAAACCCTGTGCAACCAGTTCTTTGTTGAGGTTGGACTTCTCCCGTGTAATGCGGTCCACCACCAGTGCTGTCAGGAGCGAGTCCAGATAAGCGAGGAGGCAGAGTTCAAGACTGAACGGTAAGGCCATTAGCAGGTATTCGGAAGTAAGGATCTGTCCTGAGGGGAAGAAATCAGAAAGCATCGACACATACGCACCGAGGGAATTAACCGATGCGCCCAGTTCAACCTGCTCGACATTAAAGTTGAAGATAACGGCAACCAGTGTCATCAGGATAATGCTCCAAAGCACGCCCGATATGAACGACCGGATCTGTGGTCTGATGCTTAATTTTCTGACACCCCATATGATCAGGTAGATCAGGCCAAACGTAACCAGTGCTACGATCAGGTTGAAGGCTGCTCCGCCCAGCATGGGAGACGACCCATCTTTAAGGGCAAATATCTTCCCCAGTTGATCTGTCCAGATGAGAACGGCAATTCCGTTCATGAATCCCAGGATCACCACATTGGGTACGAGGCGGATGAATCTGCCAATTCCACCCAACCCAAGGATGATCAGGAATAGTGCGTTCATAATAAAGACAAGGGTAATAAATTGTTCTGCGAGTGCCTTGTCGGGAAACGAATCATATGCGAACGCCACGGTAAGTGCGGAGACTGCTGTCATTGGCGCGGTAGGCCCCGAGGCCTGAACACGCACTCCACCAAACGTAGAGGCTATTATAGGAATTACGGCTGCGCCAATCATTCCGGCAAATGCTCCTCTTCCTGACATTACGCCAAATGCTGCGCCTAACGAGATGGCCGCAAAACTCACGGTAAGGCCGGCCGTCATATCGACCGAAAATTTTCGCCAATCCATAATTATTCAGGGACTTTAGTAAGTGAGAAAATGGAATAACAGACTTACGGACGGTAGTCTGTATCGCTATTAAAAAAACACTATGTGGGATCTATGCCTCGGGAGGTTGAAGCGGCGTGTCCTGCATTCCTGCTAACGGTATGGATTTCTGGTGGCAATAAGCGTTGTTGGTGATGAGGGTGTACCCGGCGCTGAGCTCGCTGGTATGTAGGTGAAGGTAGAGATCTACCTCTTTGGCAAACGAACCGGATTCGGAAGAGCTGCTTTGGGCGCCTTTTTCTTCTTCGCTGACCCGCGCCAGCATGCTTATCAGACTTTTCAGCATCCGCTTGTCATGCTTCTCGAGCTCCAGCAAGGACAACTCCGTCATGAAAAAGCTCAAGTTAAGAAACACCAGCCCGGTAGCCAGCGTTACGTATTTCTGAATATGAAGGCTGCGAAAAAATTTCATATCCTTCAAAGATAACCCGAATTTTTTAAACTTGCGGCACAATGTACTCTCCGTTTATATAAATTATCGCCCAATGGTCCAGCCTGATGCACTGAATCTCGTTGCCGAATTCCATAGAACATTTAAACATCCCGTACTACAGAATCCCGCAATTCCCCCGGATGATCGCTGCAAACTTCGGGTTGCACTTCTCGACGAGGAGCTGAAGGAATTGCAGGTGGCCATCCTGGAGAAGGATATCGTGGGAGTGGCCGACGCCCTGTGCGACCTGCAGTACGTCCTCTCGGGTGCAATTCTGGAATTCGGACTGGCCGATAAATTTGACAGCCTGTTCCGGGAGGTGCAGCGGTCAAACATGAGCAAAGCCTGCCTCACCGAACAGGAAGCGATCGATACGGTTAATCACCATAAGGAAAAGGACGGAACGCATTGTTACTACCGGAAGGAGGGGAGCAGGTGGCTTGTGTACCGGAGCTCAGACAACAAGACGATAAAGTCAGTGAACTACAGCCCGGCAGACCTCGACTCGATCCTGAGCAAGGCGCAGGCTCACACATAAAACTCAAACTCGAATATGGTCTCCTGCCCCGGCTGCTGCAGGGGCTTGATGGCGATAATAGGCAGCTCGTTGTAAGCCCGGATGAATTCTGCACGACTGATCCTGAGCTTGCTGTCACCCGGTTTTATCTTATGATACTGCATCCTTCCTGAGGGATTGGCAGTGGCACTGTAAACCAGTTTGAACCTGACGGGCACCGGGGTGGGGACGAAACGCATAGCCATCAGCAATACGTTTGCAGGAAGTGAAGGCCAAGGATCCTTTCCTGCCGCGCATTGACCAGGGCAGGAAGCGCGTATGCCTCCGGCGGAACATAGCGAATCCGTTCCTGCAATTCGGCTATCTTCCCGGACAAAGTGTGTACACAAACCCTCAGATCCTCCAGCCTCGTGCAGCTTCCGGGGTGTGGGAGGTGGCATGCAACCCATTTCTTCCATTCGAGATCGACCTTCCTCGTATCGCCGGGACTCATTGCATTTGTGCCATTTTACACAATGATAGCGAAAAACAAAGTTCTTTAAAGAGTTTTATGTGTGAAAAAATACACAGTAGCCACCCCGGGATCGCCGCGCTGGTTATGATTGAAGCAGAACTGAGATGTCCGTAAGCGTACTAACTATCTGATAATTAATAATATATGTATCCGCTCAGAGTGAATTCCGGGTGACCCAGTACCGGTAAGCAATCAGGGCCTTGTCCAGTTTGGAAAGCCGGGTCAGATCGCGACGGCTATAACGCGGTAAAATAGCCCGATTCAGGGCAGCAAGAAGCTTGAAGACAGATTTTTTCATAGGGCTTTAGCGAATATAGCAAGGGTTTGGTTTCTGTCGGAGGGATTTTGTTCTTATCCGGATACGCGATTTTTTCCGCCCGTGCGTTCCATAATTCGTTATTCGCTTCTGATGATTTTGTTATATTCCTGTATCTTTAAAAAATTTCAGCCCCTGTCATGGAAGACCAAACCGTAACTCCTTTCCTCCTTTTCTGGAATAATGCAATGTGGGCGGGGTCGGTGATCATGTTCGTAGCCGGAATTGTCATCTATATTGTTCATAAGATCAGGGCTGCTTCGATAGCTGACTACAAAGGAAAGTACGACTACCTCAATACCCGCGAAATCAGAAATTACAAGTACGTTTTCCTCTGTTTTGCAATCGCTGCGCTCCTGTTTATCAACCTGTACGGCAGCAGCAAGCTGAACGAAATGGGGGTGTGGTTTTTCGTCCGCCTCTTCATTTCTATTGCCGGTGGCACTTTGGTCGGCTATGTGGCGTTCCTCATTATGGATTACTATTATCCGACCATTTTGAGCCGGAAACTGAAAAAATGGCGGTATAAGCCCAGGATATCGGCCGCCGGGAACGAAATGAGGCTGCTGGGTGAAGAAGAAGAGGATGTTCATCTGGAGGAAGGCATGCAGGCGGAAGAAAGCGCTTTTTCGATCGACTATGATGTTTGGGTGGATGAGCATTCCGGTGAAGTGAAAATTGAAAAATATCCGGGGCATCTTGAGGCACTTAAATGCAACAGTTGCGGGTTTTATACCATGCGCGTTGTACGGGAAGAAATAATAACTCCGGCGACAGCCACCACACCGGGAGAACTAATCAAGCACTATCAGTGTAGTTATTGTAAGTCGGTGAGGGCCACCGCCTTTAACATTTCGAACAAGGTGCCGGATGACTATAACCTCGCTAACCTGAAGACGGAATTCAGACGGAATAAGAACATTGACCTGGTGAGAATTGAGATTCACTCCAATACGTCCGGTAAGAAGTACTTTGAATTTCAAAATACGGATCAGGCACAGAAGTTTCTGCGGGAATACGAAGATAAAGGATAGACGGTCTTTTTTTTATCCTGTACCTGATATCCCCCGGCGCCAGAATGCGTATTAATACTCAGGCACATTTTTTGACTGCATTTGATTACATAGTGGAAATTTAATAAAACAACGATGAAAAGATTGGTTTTTGCAGTGTTCTTTTCCCTGGCGGCTATTTTTCATATTTCTGCGGAAGCCTTCTCCGATTCGACCAGGCTGGAAGCAAAGCCTTTTTACGGCAAGGAAGCCAAAATCATAGTATACCTGCTGAACAGCAATCACTACAGCAAGATCACCTTCAACGATTCCTTGTCGTCTGCCATACTGGATGAATTCCTTCAGACCCTGGACAACAACAAGACCCACTTCCTGGCATCGGATATTTCGGGGTTTGAGAAATACCGGTTCAAACTGGACGACCTGACCGAGGCGGAAGATGTTACCGCTGCCTACACCATCTATTCCGTCTTCACCGCCCGGATTAAGGAGCGTACAGACTACGTCCTGAATAATCTGATCAAAAAAGACTTTGACTATTCCATCGATGAATACTATGAGACGGACAGGAGTGAGGCGCCGTGGGCCAGCGACGAGGCCGAGCTCAATGAAGTCTGGAGAAAGATCATCAAAAGTCAGGCGCTGAGCCTCAAGCTCGCAGGCAAGAACCCCGATGAGATAAGGGAGACACTCATAAGCCGGTATGAACGGCTGGCTAAGTCGATGAACCAGTTCAATTCCGAAGACGTATTCAGCATGTATATGAATACCATCACCTCGGCGTATGATCCGCACACCAACTATTTTTCTCCCAAGGCTGCCGATCTCTTTAAGCAGAGCATGAGCCTGTCGCTGGAAGGTATCGGAGCCAGGCTACAGACGGAAAACGATTACACCAAAGTTGTGGAAATCCTGCCGGGAGGTCCCGCTGAAAAGAGCGATGCCATTCATCCAAATGACAGGATTTCCGGAGTTGCCCAGGGTGAAGACGGCGAAATGGTCGATGTCATCGGGTGGCGCATCGACGACGTGGTAAAACTGATCAAGGGCCCCAAAGGCACGAAGGTACGATTGCAACTGCTTCCTGCTGCCTCCGGTATAGTGGGTCCCCCGGTAGAAATTACCCTGGTAAGGGATAAGATCAAGCTGGAAGATCTTCACGCCTCCAAGAGTATCATTAACTATAAAAAGGATGGCAAGGATCTTAGGCTGGGCGTCATCGTATTGCCCAGTTTTTACATGGACTTCGACGCCTACCAGAAACGCGATCCGAATTATACGAGTACAACACGCGATGTTGCTCGGCTGATTAAGGAGCTGGAGGCGGAAAATGTCAACGGACTGGTACTGGATCTGAGAAATAATGGCGGAGGTTCGCTGGCAGAAGCTATCGATCTTACGGGACTCTTTATCAAGGACGGTCCTGTGGTTCAGATAAAGAATTCGGCCAACAAGATTGAAGTCCAGAAAGATGATGATCCTACGATCGTGTATGACGGACCCCTGGTTGTCCTTACCAATCGGTTCAGTGCTTCGGCGTCGGAGATTTTTGCGGGAGCAATTCAGGATTATAACCGGGGTGTCGTAGTCGGTGAATCAACACACGGCAAAGGCACGGTCCAGCAGATCGTAGACCTCAACCGCTTCTTCAATGAGCCGGACGTCCAGGTAGGCGAACTCAAGCTTACCCTGCAAAAGTTCTACCGCGTGACAGGAAGCAGCACCCAGATGAAAGGGGTGATCCCTGACATTCAATTGCCCACGCCGTATGACTCCGATCAGTTTGGCGAACGTTCCTATCCCAATGCTATGCCGTGGGACGAAATCAAGGGGACGCTTTACCATCGAACTCCGCTTATTAGTTCAGGTGTTATCGACGGACTTAACAAGTCGTACAACCAGCGATTGAAGACAGACAGCAGCCTTAATAAGTTCATTGCACAGACGAACGAGTTTCGCAAGAGCCTGAGTGAAACCCGGGTATCGCTGAATGAAGAGATGCGTAAAAAGGAAATGGAAGAATCCGACAGGGAAAGCGCAACGTCCGGCGCCCTTAACACGCGGATCAGAAGCGCCGAAACGCAGACAATCGAAGATCTTTCCGAACTTGAAGATGAATACCTTCGGGAAGGATTGCTGGTGCTTTCTGATTTGATAAAGACCAAGATAGGCTGATCGTCAGAATCAAAGCAAGCGATATTCTCATCATCGCATACTGACATTTTTGAATCTCGCCCTGTATATTCGTGCTCAAACGAATGTATATTGCTTCCTGTTACTTATTTCCGCCTGACCTAGATGAGTGAAGAACTGCTCAAAGCCATCATTCAACTTTTTGCTATTGTCGCCAGGGAGCGGATCACCGATGATGAGCGCAACAATATCAAGGAATTTCTGAGCCATCACCTGAACCGGAATGAGATAAAATTCTACCTGGATCTCTTCGATGAGTTCGCTGCCACCTACCGGACTTCGGCCCATCAGGAATTGAGTACGCTCGATGAAGACACCCGCCAGTTTGTTGACGACTGGGCGCGGATCATGCAGATCGTACGGCAGGTAAACCAGGCACTTACAATGCAGCAGAAACTGGTTTTGGTTATTAAGATCATTGAGTTGGTCCATGCAGACAAAAGTTTGTCGGACCGGCAAAGCAACCTGATCTTTTACATCGGACAAGGATTGAAAATACCGCAACGCGATATACAGGACCTGCAGGACTTTGTGGCCGGTCAGGATATCGATGAACTTTCGGCGCGGAATGTGCTCATCATCGATGAAGGATCCGGCGAGAACGTCTATCCGGGGCCCCGCATTGTAGCGAAAAACCTCACGGGCCTTATTGCCATCCTGCGACTGGCCGATGCGGAGACCTATTTCGTCAAGTACCTTGGCATCTCTGTGCTCTATCTCAACAGCATGCTGCTCCGCAGCCGGATGATCGATGTCTTTCCCGCAGGAAGCACCATACGGGGAAACAAAATTGAGCCGATCTACTACAGCGATGTGGTAGGCAGGTTTCTCACGGACGAAAATCAATCGTCCGTCACGTTTACTGCAGACCATATTTTTTATCATTTTAAGAGCGGCCGGGCAGGTTTGCAGAATGTCAATATTGCCGAACAGGGGGCAAAGCTTGTCGGGATCATGGGCAGCAGCGGCTCCGGGAAATCAACCCTGCTCAATGTACTCAACGGGTCGGAGAGACCTTCCAGCGGCCGCGTGCTGATGAACGGCATCGATATACATGAACATCCCGAAAAGGTGGAAGGCGTGATCGGCTACATTCCGCAGGATGATCTCCTGATGGAAGACCTGACGGTGTTTCAAAACCTGTACTATGCCGGTAAGCTGTGCTTCAAGCATTACTCCGACGCACAGATCGGGGACCTCGTGAATCGTACGCTGCTCAGTCTCGGGCTCATAGAGATCAAGAACCTGAAGGTAGGAAGTCCGTTGCAGAAAACGATCAGTGGCGGTCAGCGAAAACGAGTGAACAT